>JBDKKQ010000024.1:0-8420 GCA_039796015.1 Verrucomicrobiota bacterium | reverse complement strand
CTCTTGAGAATGTGACGGCATTCCTCCTCGCGGACCCCCGGCGTAATTGCACTGCGGTGATTGAGAGTGGGAAACTGCAGGAGATTCATAGCTCCCCCGGCCGCGCCTCCCTTGGCGTCGGGGGCACCGAAGACCACACGCGCCAACCGGCAATGGACGATGGCCCCGGCACACATGGGACACGGTTCTTTGGTCACGTAGAGCGTGCAGTCGGTCAGACGCCAATCGCCGACGGCTTCCTGGGCCATGGTTAAGGCCAGCATCTCCGCGTGCGCGGTCGCATCCTTGAGGAGTTCTACCTGATTCCAAGCTCGCGCAATGACGCGGTGACCACGAACAATGACCACTCCCACAGGCACCTCTTGGGCCTCGTAGGCCTTGGCCGCCTGGCGCAGCGCTTCACCCATGAACACACGGTCGATTTCGGGATCCGGGATGTCCGGTTGGGAACGAGTTTCCATGGTCAGGCGCGACGTAAAGGGCTGCTCTGTTCCAAGGTCCAGGTGGAGCCTCCCTCTTCGTGACAGTAAGCGTGGGCTGCAAAGAACCCTCCGCGGTGACTCCAGAAGAGGGGCCAAATCTGTTCACGATCGGTCTCAGGCAAATCCAACATGGCCAATTCAGCACGACTGTAGAATCCAAAATCGCCCTCCCGATGCGGGGGCGGAACGCGTTGGAGGCGCGGCCTGACCTCGAAGAGAAACATCAGCCAGTGAGTCTGTCCCTGATACCCATATTCGCTAATAAGACCACTCAGGTGCAGGTCGGCCGGCGTGAGGGAAACGCCCGTCTCTTCCAGAGCCTCACGGCACGCGCAGGCGTAAGGTGATTCCCCAATGTCGGTCTTCAGTTTGCCTCCAGGTGGGCTGAAGAGCCCCCGGTTGGGATCCTGAGCCCGACGCAACAGGAGAATGTTGTCCCGCTCGTCAAAGCAGTACAGAAGCGTGGCAATTTTGTAAGGTAGCGGCACCGGGCTGACTAAAGCCCGAAATGGTCCTCAGGGAAAGGGCTCTGACAACGGGTTCAGGACGATCGCAGAGGGGGCCATTTTTTTCGCCGGAGCACTGTCTGATACAGCATTTTGAATGAGGCAACCCCCTCACTCGCCCGAAAATGAAATGCCCGAAGATCGATCAGCGGTAAACCGTGACCGCCAAGGCTGAAATCAAGGCGCCCCAGATAACACCAGAAACACCCAGCAGGCGCACCCGACCCTCAGATTGCGCGCACCACGCCAACCAATCCCTCACCCGCCACGGTGAAACAGCCACCCAGATGGCCAGACTCACCCACCCGTACATCCAGAGGGTCACCAAATACCTCCACGGGCTCGGGTGCCACCGTTGGACATCCAAGACCACATCCGCGACAAGACACAGCACAATGGCTAATCCCCGCACGGCCAAATAATCCCGGACGACAAAGCAACTGGCCACTCCGATGGCAATGACTCCCCCCAACAGGAATGGCCGGAATGCGGCAAAGTCTGAGATCTCTGAGTTCTGCAAGTTCTGTTCGAACCAGATGCTTCCCAAGAGCATTAGCATCACGCCCACGGCGGTATTCCGATGGAACCCCCGCATCCAGGCGGCACAGGAGGCCGGCTTGAATACAGGCCAAAGGTGGCCAAGAAAACAACCCAGGCCCAGCACCAGGGAGACTTGCGACAAGGTCAGCGATAGATTCATCGACGAATAAGCTCGGAGGATCAGGCAACTCTTACCTAAGCCGGAACGATTCAGTTGGAAGGACTTCTAACTGATTCGTTCCGGCCAAGGCGAGGGTAAAGAATCAAACCCGTCCACCTCCCGCACCGACGTAACCGTGGGATCTCGCGCGTGGCGGCAACCCAAAATCAACTCACAATAGAAAAACCGCGGACCGGCACCCATGAGACCCTGACGAATGCTCCAGCCAACACGGTGACGAAGCCGGAGCGATGCCATTGGGAGGAAGGTGATGTCATGCCGAATTCTTTCGTTAGATGGAGGCCAGAGCGAGGCGCCAGCCACACTGAAGCTCGCGCTTGAGGCCCGTAACGAGCGAACAGCGACGCTCTTGCGGAAGAAGGCGCAGCCAGCACGACCGATCCAACCGGATTACTTCGGATAAAGATTCTAGCCAGTCGGTACGCATGGATTGCTAACACCCCACCTCACCAACACTCCCCGATCCGTAGGCCTGAACCCAATGCTGCCTGACGGCATCACCACACTGATGCTCCATAGAGAGCAATCTCCCGACCGATAAGATTTTTTATAAAATTCAAAAAACAGCAGCAGGTTAGGAGCTTTCCGCACACATCAGCGTCAAATTTTTCCTAGTACTACGACCTCCCTTGACTTGAAGCCAACCGACTGAAGTCTCGTCATCGAAGGTTCACGAAATCGTAACGGTTCACCCAATCGCTTTTTAAACTTCCGGCATCGCCTGGTTGGCGAATCGTCAGAAACAAAAGCGTTTTGGGGTAGAACAGGATCCATCGGCTACTAACCCGGCCGGCGGTATCTGAAGCAAACCTTGTAACAACCATGAAACGCCAAATCCTAAAACTGACGGGAATGCTAGCGCTGATCTCCAGCGCGGCGCCGACCTTGACTGCGGACTACGCCTCCACGGTCTCCAACCTCAAGCCGGTCGCCTTCTGGCGCCTGAATGAGACCACGCAACCTCCCGCTGCTGACGTAGCGGTGAACGCCGGTTCCCTGGGCAACGCTGCCGTTGGTTACTATTTGGGGACAGCCCAGCACCCGGTTCCAGGCGCACTCAATGGCCGCACCGACAGCGCCGTGGGCTTCGATGCCACCGCCAACTCGGTGACCATGGTACCCTACATGCCGGAAATGAATCCCAAGGCCCCCTTCACGGTGGAAGCCTGGCTGAGCCCGAATATCGAGCACGCTGTGGGATCCGGAACCCTGACTTGCGCCATCTCTAGCGGCCAATTTGCCGCCCCCCGCACCGGTTGGTTGATCTACCAATCTGAGAGCGGTTGGAACCTGCGCATGTACAACAACAACGGAACGGCCACCTCGGTGAACATCAGTGGTGGAACGGCTCCCGTGTCTGGCATGTGGTACCACGTGGCAGCGGTTTACGACGGTGCGACCGCCAAGTTGTTCGTCAACGGTGCCAAGGCGGCTGAAGCAGCCCAAACTAGCTATGTGCCCGGCCAATCAGGCGGTTTCGCTATTGGCGGCCGCGCGGACGGTTCCTTCTGGTGGAATGGTTCCGCCGATGAAGTGGCTCTCTACAGCAAGGCCCTGACCGCTGAAGAAGTGTCCGCTCACTACGCCAACGGCACGGCCACCAGCCCGAGCGCCACCTACCAGAGCCTCGTTCTGGCCCAGGCTCCCATTGCCTACTACCGACTGAACGAAGGAGCCTACACGGCACCGGCCAGTGTGCCTCCGGCCGCCAACACCGGAACGGCGGGCGCTTCCATCGCCGGTTCGTACAACCCCGGCATGAAGGCGGGCGCGGAGGCCCCAAAGCCGCCGATTTACACCGGGCTCGAAGCCTCCAACGTCGGTGGCGGGTTCAATGGTGCGGCCGGCTACGTCGGCACTCCGTTCCAGATGAATGACCTGACCGAATTCACCATGATGGGCTGGATCCAGCGCGGAGCCATTAAGAGCGGTCGTGGCGGCTACTTCGGCCAGAACGACCTGCTCGAGTTCGGCGACGCTGATGGCGGTGCCAACATCGAACTATGGGTCAACGCCCGGGGCGGCAACATCAAGGCTGCCTATCCCTTCAAGGACAACGATTGGGGCCACTTCGCCGTCATCGGCAGCGCCACCTCCACCGTCCTGTATGCCAACGGCAAAGAAATCGGCAGACTGAGCGGAACGGTGGCCAGCTATGGCACCAGCAGCTTCAACTTCAACATCGGTGGCGGCGGCATCTTCAACGCGGCCGGCGACTACTTCAAAGGCAACATCGATGAAGTCGCGGTTTTCGATAAGGCGCTGAGTGCGGCCGACATCCAGTCGATCTACTTCTCGGCCAATGTGGCTCCGACCATCACCCAGCAACCGACCCTCCCGAGCCGCACCCTCTTCGCGGGTTACTCGGTCAGCTTGACGGCTGCCGCCAGTGGCACCCCGCCGTTGACCTACCAGTGGCGCAAGGACGGCCAGAATCTGGCCGGCAAGACCTCCACCACCCTGTCGCTGACCGGCGTGACCGCAGCGGATGCAGGCGCCTATGACATCGTGGTGACGAGCACCTACGGATCCACCAGCAGCACCCCGGTCGCCCTGGTGGTGACGCCTGCCGACGCGGTGGCTCCGACTCTCCAGTATGCCGCGGGCTTTTCCAGCTTCGACAAGGTGCGGATCTGGTTCTCAGAACCCTTGGATCCGACGACTGCTCAGCTGGCGGCCAACTACAAGATCGAGGGTCTCACCGTCACCGGGGCGGCCTTGAAGGCCCCGGCGGGCAGTATCGGCGACAACATCGTCGAACTGACGACCTCCAAGCAGACCGCCGGTCAGAGCTACAAGATCACGGTCACTGGCGTGAAGGATCAGATGGTTCCAGCCACCGCGATCGCCGCGAACTCGACGATCACCTTTGGCTCCTGGCAACTGGCTTCCGGCGCGCTGCGCTTCGAGCACTACGACAACCTCGCGACTGCCAGTGACGCCGCCATCACGGCCGCTCTCGATGACCCGCGCGTGATCGCCGGCACCCCAACGACGCTGGGCACCATCACGGGTCGCTTCGACACCCGCACGGTGTTCCCGGATGACAGCCATGAAAACTACATGGCCCGGATCAGCGGCTTCATCACCCCGACCGAGTCGGGCGACTACTACTTCTTCGTCGCCTCCGATGACGCTTCGCGCGTTTATCTTAGCGCGAACGAAACGATGCCCAACCCGGCCACGGACACGCCCATCGTCAATGAACCGGGCTGCTGCAAAGGCTTCCTGGAGCCCGAATCCGGATCACCGCAAACCACGGCCGCCCCGATCAGCCTGCAGGCCGGCAAGAAGTACGCGATTCTGACGCTGCTCAAGGAAGGCGGCGGCGGCGACTGGCTCAAGGTGGCTTGGCGCAAGTCCACCGATACCACTGCGTCGGCCGCATTGGCCCCCATCGATGGCAAGTACCTGTCCACCTACGTGGATCCGAATGCCGAAGTGGAATTTACCAAGCAGCCGACCAATCAGGAGGGCGCCCTCTCCACTTCAGCGGTGACGTTCCTGACCCAGGCCTTCACCTCCAGCGACGGTGGTTTCACGGTCACCAACACCACCCCAGAGCCTCCGGGCCCCTGGGTGTATGACCCGGCCAATGGCGTTTGGTCGGCCGACGGTTCCGTGGACGGCTGCGGCGGCCCTTACAACTCGCGCCTGAATTCGGCGACCTACACGGTACCGGAGTCCCTGGCCGTGACCCTAAACTTCTCGCACCGCTATTCCTTCGAAGGTGACTTCTATGATGGCGGCCAAGTGCTCGTCAGCGTCAACGGCGGGGCCTTCACCGTGGTTCCGGGCGACAACTTCACAGCCAATGGCTATGCCAACAGCGTGATCGTGGGCAGCGGCGTCCTCAAGGGCCTGCGTGCCTTCAATGCCGATTCCGCAGGCTATGCGGCTGGCAGCTTCATCACCAGCTCCGCGATCCTTGGCACCTTTACCAAGGGCGACAAGATTGTGGTCCAGTTCCTGGGCGGCTGGGATGACTGCTCCAAGGCCAGCACCCCGAGCTGGCAAATTAAGGAAGTTAAACTGGCTGTCAGCTCGCCGCCCACCGCGGTGACCTTCGACGGCACCGCCAAGGTGACCCGCCAGGGTGTAGCCACCTCGTTCAGCTACCAATGGCAGCGCAACGACGGCTCGGGCTTCGTGGACATCGCCAACGCGACCGGCACCTCGTACCGGTTCTTCCCGACCACCCCCTCGGACATTTCCGCAACCTACCGTATGTTGGCGGGTGTCCCGGGCAAGATGGTCTCCAGCGCCGACGTGAAGGTCACTCCTCCGCGCCCGACGCTCTCGCTCAGCCGCACCGCCGACGTGATCACGGTCACCTTCACGGGCAGCCTGCAGTCGTCCACCTCGCTCACCGGGCCGTTCTCCAACGTGAGCGGCGCAACGAGCCCCTACGCGGTGCCCGCCCCAACCGGCGGCAGCTTGTTCTTCCGCAGCATCAAGTGATCTAGCGGAGACGGTTTCTTACAGCCCGGGAAGGTTCGCCTTCCCGGGCTTTTTTGTTACCGATCTCGGACCCCGCACACGTTCCCTCAGGCTGAAGCGCTTCTCCAGAACCACACGACTCCGATGAAACCGGCCTCGATCCGCCGGGAGCCGGCGGAGGCCCCAAGCTTGGAAGCCTCATTCCAAAGCCCACCGATACCCCAACCTGTGGACTCCGAGTTGCCGACCGGATCCGGTGAAGCCACTCTAAGTGCCACGTCATGACGACCCTATCCTCTGAGCAACTCCTCGGTGCCCTGAATTGGCGCTACGCCACCAAGAAATTCAACACGGCGGCCACGATACCCACCGACCTCTGGAAGACTCTGGAATCAGCCCTCGTCCTGGCTCCATCCAGCTTTGGCCTGCAGCCATGGAAATTTGTGGTGGTCACCGATCCCCAGGTCAAAGCCCAGCTGGTGCCCCATTCTTGGGGACAATCCCAACCGGCCGACTGCTCTCACATGGTGGTTTTTGCGCTCAAGACCGCTCTGGATCAGGCGCATGTCGACCAATTTCTGGCCCGTCAAATTGAAGTCCGTGGCGGATCGTTGGAGGCCTTGGCTGGCTACCGCGGCATGATGCTGGGAAGCCTTCAGAAAGCGACCGATGCGGGCTACCTCGACGTCTGGCAAACCCATCAGCTCTACATCGCGCTGGGGCAGTTCATGACGGCTGCGGCCTTGCTGGGTGTGGATACTTGCCCGATGGAAGGCATCGCTCCGGTGGAATACGACCGGATCTTGGGGCTCACCGGTTCCGGCTACAAAACCGTGGTCGCCTGTGCAGCGGGTTATCGCGCGGATGACGACAAGTATGCGTCCCTGAAGAAGGTCCGCTTTCCCGCCTCCGAGGTGGTGAAGCACGTCTGAGTGTCGACCGGGCAAAGCCGGTGACCCTCCGCCCACGCCGGAAGGTCACCGCTGCGGCTTCGGCTTTGGCCGCGCCCGCCGACCTTCCTGGGCCCTTTCTTGTCCGTCCCGCCCCTCTGGACCGCATTGAGCGATGGAGTGCCCTGGCCCGTAAGCAGCGACGCAGCTCTCAACAGCAAACTCAAACACCGTCGATCAAATACCGGCGACCCAGGGAAATCACGGCTGGCGGCGACGCGGGCGGCTTGAGTTCTCTCTGTCGGCACCACCGCCTTTTCCGGAGGGTAACGAGTAAGTCTCCGAAGCGGTTTGACCGTCTCCGTCGGCCCAATCGAAGGTCACGGTCTGGTTGGTGTTCAGGCGGTATCGAAGGTGATGGGTCTGGGTGGCGGTCTTCACCTCGAGATGAAAGTGGTTCGACGCGACTCGATCAAATCCCGTGATCCGGGCTCCGCGCCACGGCTGCAGCGCAGGCCGCACCGGCTCGGCCCGGGGTTGCGGGTCCACCTGTCCCTCTCGCTCAACCACCTCGCCGTGGAATCCGCCATTGAGATACGGATACTTCCGGGTGGCATGATAGTGGTAGCCCAGGGCCGGGGTACTGTGACCGTTGAAGGCATCCAGCGATCCCACCGGGGACCCATCCGGTTCGGTGAAGCCGTAAATCCAATAGCCGTCGAGGGCAACGGCAATGGGTTGCCCCGGACCCACCCGCTCCTGCAAGTGGGTTGGAGCGATGTGGTAATGATAATCGTCAGCGCGGCCGCAGTGTCCGCCGAATTCGTCGAGTTCGCCGGCCAGGAAGGTGTCGGTGCGACCGTCGTTCTTGATCGGGTTGAAGATCGGCACGCCGTTGACCGCCATGGCGATGGCCCCGCCAAAGAAAAGATATTTAGCCGACAACGGTTGCGCGGCCGGCACCGGAAAACGGGGGATTCTCCACGCATTGGCTCCCACATAAGGCTGCGGCAGCGGCACCTGCTGTTGCCAGGCAGTGATGCCCACCATCATGCGGTGATCGGGCATGCCATCGCTCTCCACGATCCAATGGGTGGCGTTGGTGGTGGCCCGCACCTTCGGTCCGAATCGGCTGAACAATCCCAGACGCTGGGCCGTTGCATCGGCTACTTTGAGGGGCAATCGAGCCGGACGAGGGGAACTGCTGTGTGGACGCACGTCCTCGTGGAGGGGCTCGACATCGGAAAGGTCGTGAGCCCAGAGGTCCGTTCCACCGACCAGCAGGGTCAGCAACGCAGTGAGGCAATGGAGTGGTTTCATGGAGAACAAAACGAAGCAGCTTCGGCAACGACGCGGAAGAATCTCATTCAATGCAACATCG
>JBDKKQ010000023.1:0-9323 GCA_039796015.1 Verrucomicrobiota bacterium | reverse complement strand
TGGGAACGGTGTCCAATCGCGACGGACTCGGCGCGACGGTTCGGGTCCATTGCGGTTCGCGGGTTCAAACGCGCTTCCATGATGGCAAGTCGGGATACCTCGCTCAGAGCAGCTTGCCGCTTTACTTCGGCCTGGGATCGGAGACAGCCGTGGATCGCATCGAGGTGGTTTGGCCGTCGGGGCGACGGCAGACTCACTCGGGTCCGATTTCGCTCAACGGGACGCTGGAACTGGTAGAGCCGAAGTGACCGGTGGTCTTTGAGAAACTGAGGCCGGGTTGGGAGAGTTCGTCTGCGTCATGGGCCGATAACCGATTCCAGAATACTCGGCGGCCTGTGGCACGTAGTCGGCGTCGAAGCGGGGCTCAGGTCCTTCGAGCCGGTTCTGGCGGGGGTCGATGACTTTCTTGGCGTCGAACACCGTGCCCAAGATCGCGCAGTTCTCCACGCGGGCTCCGGCATTAATAGCCAGTTCGTAGCGGGCAAATCCGGCGAGCCCGCCCTCGGCTCGATTGGCGTGAAAGAGGTTGGCGATGTACACGCTGTCGCCGCCCATGTCGTCGACGCCATTGCGGTTGCCGGTGAAGGTGCAGTTTTGGATGAGCGCCAGGCTTTCCCAAAAAATGGTGATGGCTCCGTTGTTGGCGAAGGGCTTTTCGCCGGAGGCCTTGGCCACCAGGTCTTCGCCGGTGTTGGAGATGTTTCCGACGAAGAGGCAGTTGAGGATCTTGGCGGAGCTGCCAGCCAGAAGATCGATGGCCGGCCCGGTGCCTTGGGCCCGGTTATTGAGAAAACGGCAACTGGCGATGAGCACTGGGGTGTCACGGAATCCCTGTTGCTGTACGGAAATGCCCGCGCCGCACGGGCGGGTGAAATTGTCGTCGATCGTGAGCTCGATGAGCCGAGGGGACGAACGTCCGAAAACCTTCACGGCCCCGCCATCGGAGTAGAAGAAGTGGTTCTTCAAGACGGTCCGGTTGGGCTCCAAGGTTTGTGTTCCCTCTTTGGTTAGGAATGCATGGGCTCCGGTCAGCCGGAATCCCCGGATGAGCGTATTGGTCGAGACGCCATCTCCGAAATAGACCACATGGTTCACCACCGCCGGGTGCGATGGCTCGTGGGTGGTCGACAGCGCGGGATTGGCCGCTGTGAGCGTGACGTCTCCGAGAGCTACCAGTCGGATTCCGTCATGCCGTCGGTTGAAGCCGATGAGTGCCTGGCGTTTGGATTCTGGCCGGTACAAGCCCGCGTGCACCCAGACGGTTTTCTGAACCGTGTTGGTCGCGGCCTGATCCAGCGCCGCTTGGATCTGGTCGCCGGGCCGAACATGATAACCATCGGGCTCCAGCGTGATGCCACCCGAGGCCAGCGCCGCGGATGCGGCCCAAATCGCCAGGAATGGCAGGCATCGGGTCATGGTCTGCTGATCTCAACAGGCGGAGCCGCGGCGACAAGGCGATTTGCAACCAACAAAGGGGAACCGAATGCTCAGGTGTGCCCGGCAAGGGTGATCAGAATCCGTCTGGTTCCGGCGATGTCTTCGAACAGGCTTGGACGTCAGCGGTGCTTGGCGGCACTCTCAGCGCCACGATGTCCGAGTCTGTGCCCAAGCCTGTCACGGCCTCCACGCGCTTGGCCGCGGTGTGGGGCGCTCCCATCCGCCATTCTGCGTCGCCGGCCATGCACAATGCCGCACTGGCGGCGCTGGACTTGGATTGGCGGTACCTCGCCTGTGAAGTCGCACCCGAAGAATTGGCCGTCGCTCTCGAAGGCGCACGGGTGATGGGTTTCTGCGGCGTGAATCTCACGGTGCCCCACAAACGACTGGCTTTGGGCATGATGGATGATTTGGATGTCTCGGCCGAGGCGTGGGGAGCGGTGAACACCGTGGTTTTCGAGGCCGAGAATGCGGAAGGCGTTTGGACTCCGATCGGCCTTCTGAGGTCGTTCCCCGGACCGGTGCGGCTGCGGGGATACAATACCGATGCCGACGCCATCCTCCGCTCCCTCCGCGAAGATCTGCATATGGAACCCCGCGGGGCCCGCGTGTTGTTGCTCGGTGCCGGCGGTGCCGGTCGGGCGGCGGCCCTTCGGTTGGCCGATGAAGGGGTGGAGACCTTGTGGTTGCAGAACCGCACCGAATCGAAGGCGGCCGAGCTGGCCGCCGAGATCGCCGAGCGATTTCCGGCGGTCGATGTCCGCACAGGTCTGCCCGATTCCGACGTGGAGTTCATCCTCAATGCCACCTCGTCGGGCCTGAAGCCGGAAGACCCGCTGCCTCTGGATATTCAGGCCTATCCGTTGAGCCATGCCGATGCCGTGTACGACATGATTTATCGACCTGCCGAAACCCCGTTGCTTCGGGCTGCTCAGGCCGCAGGTTGCCGCACGGCCAATGGACTCGGGATGTTGTTGTATCAAGGAGCCGCGGCCTTCGAGCTCTGGACTCAACGTCCAGCTCCGATCGAGGTGATGCGGGCCGCGTTGATCCACGAAGTTTACGGCACAGGAGAGTCACAATGAACTGGGAGGACGAACTCTACCGCCACCACGGTCCGCTGGGGTTGCCCTTTCACTTCTGGACACTCTTCATCGGCATCTTCGGTGCCATGACCGGCAGTTTCCTCAATGTGGTTATCCACCGGATGCCCCGCGAAGAGAGCATCGTCCATCCGCCGTCCCATTGCCCGACGTGCAACCACCGGATTCCGATGTGGCAAAACATGCCCATCTTCTCATGGCTGATGTTGCGCGGTCGATGTGCGTCGTGCCGGACAGCTATTTCGCCGCGCTACATCGGTGTCGAGGCCCTGACCGGGGTGCTGTTTGTCGCGGCGTGGTTGTACTACGGAGAATCGGCCCCGTGGGCCGCCGCTTCGGCGTCCATTTTGTTGGCGGGATTTGTCGCAGCCACCTTCATTGATTTCGAGCACTTCATCATCCCCGATCAAATCACTCTGGGAGGAGTGGGGGTCGGTTTCCTGCTGTCGCTGGTGGCCCCAGAGTTGCATCAGGAGACGGGTATTTTGGCCGCACTCCGGAGCAGCGCTCTGGGCATCCTGGTCGGTGGAGGCGTTGTGTATTTGGTGCTTCGGTTGGGAAAGTTTCTTTTTGGCCGGGAACGCGTCGCCCTCGAACCGGGAAGCCGCGTGATTTTCCATGACGCAGGTATCCGGTTGCCGGACCGCGAAATTTCGTTCGAGGAAGTCTTCTATCGCGAGTCGGACACGGTGGTAATGGAAGGCCGGCATTTGGAGTTGGCCGACCGCTGCTATGTGTCGGGCGAAATGCGCCTCTCGCCCAAGGCCCTGCGTATCGGCGATGAGGTATTGGATCCGGAGTCCGAACCCTACCTCGCAGCCGAGGTCGAATCGCTGACGCTGCCGCGCGAAGCGATGGGTCTGGGCGACGTTAAATTTATGGCTGCCATCGGAGCGTTTCTCGGATGGAAGGCCACCCTGTTTAGCCTGATGTTCAGCTCGGTCCTCGGGGCGTTCGTTGGCCTCGGGTTGATTGCCCTGGGCCGTCAGCACTTGTCAGGACGCTTGCCTTACGGGCCTTATATTGCCGTCGCTGCCACGGGGTGGGTTTTCGGTGGGTCGGCCTTGTGGGAACGCCTCTTTGGCGTGCGCTGAAGTGGGCCCGCCCGGGCGACCGTTGCCGCCTTTGTTACCGTCGAAATGAGGCCGCGAAATCTGATGCGTCACCAGCCACGATTTTCTTCACGAAGCGCGATCCGGCGATGAGTTCCTGAAGTTTCAGAGCATAGGCCTCGGCATCGAGGGGCAGAGTCACCGTCTGGCTCGTCAGGCCTGAATACAGCATGGCATTGGCCAGCTCTACCGAGGCCAGTCCGTCGGGCCCGGGAGCGATGAGCGGTTTTCCATCGAGAATTGCCTCGGTGAAATTGGTCATGACTTGGGCATGCGGCTGATCGGCGTTCTCGAACGGAATTTCCACGTTCCACGACTCCGGTTTGGCGAAGCCGGATTGCGACGTGCGGCTGAACTCGGTCATGTCGCTGAGATTGCGGATGAAGCGCAGTTTGCCGTCTTCCATCACGGCCCGTCCGCGGGTGCCGGTGAGTTCGAGCCGATTGGTGCCAGGTGACTCGCCGGTGCTGGCCACGAACACGCCGGTGGCACCTGAGGGATATTCGAGGTAGGCCGTGACGTTGTCTTCCACCTCGATGGAGTGATCGCGACCGAGGGTGACATGAGCCCGCAGCGACGAGGGCATCCCCAGCAGCCAGGCGAGGATGTCGAGGTTGTGGAGGCATTGGTTGAGGAGCACACCGCCGCCCTCGCCGGCCCAGGTGGCCCGCCAGCCACCGCTCGCGTAATACGCGTCGGTTCGGTACCAGTCGGTGTTGATCCAGTTCACCCGGACGATCCGTCCCAACTCGCCCGATTCGATGAGGTACCGCAGCTTCTGGTATCGGGGTTCGACGCGCAGTTGGAACATTCCGCCAAACACCGTCTTCGGGTTCCGCTCATGGGCGGCGATCAGCTTGAGGGCGTCGGCCTTGTGGGCAGAAATAGGCTTCTCGACCATGAGGTGCACGCCGGCGTCGAGGGCGGCGATGCCGAGGTCGGTGTGCTGGTAGTGCGGCGTGGCCACCAAGACGGCATCGACCGTGCCCGAGGCGACGAGCGCGCGGGCGTCGGTCCAGGGAGCCAGCGGACGGTAGGCCTCCATCTTGGCCGGAGTCGTCGAACACACCGCCACCAGTTCGCAGCGGGGCACCTTGCCAGCCAGCAAGTAGGTGGCGTGGTGGCGACCGATATTGCCGAGGCCGATCAGGCCAAGACGGAGGGATTTCATGCTGCTCGTTGTCCGTGGCGGAGTTGTTCGAGGTGGGTCCTCGGTGGGATTGCGGTGGGATTGCGCTGGCTTTAGTTGTTCTCGGGCAAACCCTCGGCATGCCCGAGGTTGTGGACGGGCCGGAAAATCGCCTGAACCTCCTCCAGCAGCCCCGTGTCGATGGGCTCTTCAATCCAGCGCGCCCAGTTGCGAATGTTCTCCGGGTTGGCGCTGCCCGCGATCGTGGTGGCGATGTCGGGATGCGCGCAGGAAAACTGCAGCGCCAGCTTGGCGATGTCAGTGCCACGTTGGGCGCAGAGCGCGGCCGCGGCACGGGCGGCCGCCTTCACGGACTCGGGCTCCTTGAGCCAGGCGGGCAAGGGAGCGTTGGTGAGCAGGCGTGCGCTGAAGGGTCCGGCATTCATCGCACCGATCCCGCGGTCCTTCAGGTAGGGCACCGTCTCTTCGGCGAAGCGGGTGTTCTGGAGCGTGTATTGGTTGTAGCTGAGCACGCAGTCCACCGGAGCTTGATCGGCGATGACGCGGAAGATCTTCTGCGGATAGCCGCTGAAGCCCACGAAGCGAACCTTTCCGGCAGCCACAGCCTTGCGGAGGGCCGGCAGCGTCTCGTCCACGATTTGTTGCATGGGGACGAACTCGATGTCGTGGCAGAGCACGATGTCGAGGTGGTCGGTGCCCAAGCGATGCAAGGACACGTCGATGGACTCGGCCACCCGGCGCGCCGAGAAATCAAAGTGCTGGAGATCGTAGCGACCCAGCTTGGTGCACAGCGTGTATTGCTCGCGAGGCACGCCCTTGAGCGCGACACCGAGCAGGACCTCGCTCATGCCCCGCCCGTAGAAGGGCGAGGTGTCGATGAGGCTCAGGCCGCAGTCGAGGGCCACGCGCACGCTGCGCAGGGCCTCCTCGACGGTGACGTTGCGGAATTCCTGGCCCAGCGAACTGGCGCCAAATCCCAGGACTGGCAACGACAGTCCGGTGGTTCCGAGGGGTCGGGTTTGCATGGGGGTGATGGGAGTTTCAGACCGCCGAGATCCGAGAGTTACTCGTAGATGTCACCGGCAGGCCGGGCCATCTTGCCCCATTTTTCCCATCCCGGGATCGGGTGTTCCTTGAGGATTTCCTCGACCATGTAGAAGTCCGAACGCTTCTCGGTTTTGGCGCGGACTTTGGCCACCTGCTCAGCGCTGACCGGCGGCAAGTTGTTGCCGAAGGACTGGCGGACATAACTGATGACGCCGGCGGCTTCTTCATCGGTGATCATGCCGCCTAAGCCGAGCATCGGGGGCACGCCGTTCTTCGGGCCGAAGCGCTGGCCACCCAGCTCCAGCGGACCCCAAAGACCCTTGAGCACCACCTTGATGAGGCGCTCGTCTTCGGCCAGCCAGGGATTGTTCGCCACGTTCAGCGGCGGGTAAATGCCGGCCACGCCTGCTCCATTGGATTGATGGCAGGTGGCGCAGTGGGCGTCGCGGTGGAAGACCTCCTTGCCGAGGGCATACTGTTTCTTCTCAACGGCGTTCAGCGTGCGGGTCGGTCCATAGACCAGTTGATCGGCCGAGGGCGGGGCCGCACCGATTTTGAAGTTTCCAGCCAAGTAGGCCTTGGCATTGGGATTGTCGGCGAAGGCGTTGGGTTCGGCCTTAGCCAGCGTGGCCACCGATTGCTTGAAGGTGTTCTCGAGGATTTGCCGGGTCACCGGGCTCATCCACTTGTCGAGCGGTTGGCGCAGGCCTTCCAGTACGATGCGGGCTCCTTGATCACCGGGCAGCCACGAGGCGCCTACGATGGCTTCGAGCCGGACGCGGCCGTGCGTATCGTTCACAGCCTGGCGGAACAAGTCCTGCGCCCCGGGGATTTGGTGGGCCGTGTAGCGCAGCACGTGGGCCGCGGCCGCCCGGGCCTGATGAGAACGGGCATTGAGGGCGGCGCGCAGCAGGCTGGCGTCGGGCTTGTTCTGGGCCCAGGTGGCCCACAGGGCTTCGCACAAGTGGCGATCGTAGAGGGGATCCTTGCGGTCGAGCTTCGTGGCCCAAGCCTTCACGGCCGGGATGACTTGCGAGGCCGGACGACCGCGCAACTCACGACGCGTCCGGTAGCGGGTGCGGTACTCGGGCGATTTCAAGTTCTCGAGCAGCTCCGGCAGGCGGGCACCGGCCACTTTCGACGGCGTCACCAGCGGGCGCGACGGGTAGGTCACCCGGTAAATGCGACCATGGTCGTGGTCGCGCTTCGGATCGCGGGCGTTGTGCTGCATGTGCCCAATGAGGGCGTTGTGCCAGTCGAGGAAATACAGCGAGCCATCCGGGGCAAACTCGAGGTCCACCGGGCGGAAGTTCGGATCGCTGGAGCTGATGAGGTCGCCGGCCAGGGAGCCGGTGAACCCGGATCCGTCTTCGCGCACCGCGCTGAAGTTCAGACCCAAGAACCCAATGCTGTTGCAGGTCATGAACTGACCTTGGCGATCTTCAGGGAAATGCCGCGAGGAGACGAACTCCGAGCCCGAGGTCGGCCGAGACCGCTTGGGCACATACTCGCCCGCGCGTTGGATTTCCACGCCGTAAGGCATTTTGGCCGAGATGGGCAGAGCCCAGTAATTCTCGCCGCTGGAGGCATCGGACAGCACGCACTGCTCCCAGTCGTCGAAGGCGATACCCCAGGGGTTGTTCACGTCGCTCTGGATGGTGCGCTCCAGGCGGAAATTCTTCGGATCGAAGCGCCAGGCCCCACCGTCGTTCACGCGCTGCGGACCGTAGGGCGTCTCGACCTGGCTGTGCAGGAAGCGGCCTTCGAGCAGGTAGAACGCGCCTGAGGCGTCGGCGCTGTAGGCCGAAATCGCGTGGTGGGTGTCATGCGTGTCGAAGCCGTGCATGAGGATCTCCAGCCGGTCCGACTTGTCGTCGTGATTGGAGTCGACCAGCAGGCAGAGGTTGGGCTCCTGCGAAAGATAAACTCCCTCGGGGGCCAGCTCGAATCCAATGGGCAGGTGAAGGTTTCGAGCGAAGATCGTCTGCTTGTCGGCCTTTCCGTCGTGATTGGTGTCTTCGAGGATGATGAGCTTGTCATCAGGCCGGGCATCACCCGGTCGGTAATGCGGGTAGCTGGGCATCACCGCGACCCAGAGGCGGCCTTGGTTGTCGAAGGACATTTGCACCGGGTTCTTGAGATCAGGGAACTCTTTCTCGGAGGCGAAGAGCTCGACCTTGTAGCCGGGCATTACGGTCATCTTCTCGATGGCCTTCTCGCCATCGAGGTAGTCCACCGGTCGCTTGAAGTTGGTGGGCACCTCGGGCAGGGAGCGGGTCTTGGAGTCGTCCACGGCCAGATCCTTGCGCTGGCCGGCGGCGATCGCATGAACGACCTGGTCGCGCAGGGTCATCATCTCGCGGGTCTTGAGGATTTCCGCCGGATAATTCTGCGGGCCGAAGGGATCGTAGCGCTGGCCGTGCGTGTGCACGCCGTTGACCAGATTGTAGTCGTTGTTCCAGAAGAAGTCCTTGTCGAGCACCGCCTTATGGACGAGTTCGGGGTCGGCCTTCGAGGCCTTGGGCTGACGGCCAAAGGTGGCGTCGGCGAGCAGCACGGCCAGTTCTTGATAACCCGACTCGGTGGGCGCGAACCCATTGATGGTGAGCGGGGCCAAGGACTTCTTTTTCAGGCGGGCCTGTGTGGCCGAGAAGAGGTCCACGAAGGTGAGTCCGCGCCGCTGGGCCACCGAGGCCATGGCCTTGGAATACAGGGCCAGGTTGGCGTTCTCCTGCTTGCCGTCCGGCAGATCGCGTTTGGCCGACAGGTTTTCGAAGGCGATGGGCGACACGAGCACCAATCGAGGCGCGGCCGCGCCATTGTAGGCTTTGGAGAGCGTGTGGGTGACCCAGGCGTCGAGTTCGGCCTCGAAGTTACCGACCTTTTCCGGGCCGTCGAACGACTCGTTGTACCCGAAGAAGCCGATGACCGTGTCGGCCTGCAAATGCGTGAGCCATTGGTCGGGTGTGGGATAGAATCCACGGCCGAAATGCGAATTCAGGTCGGGATGAAATTTCTCCGCACCGGGAAAGGCCCATTGCGAAACGCGGCCTGGGTGCGGGCGGAATCCCGCGGTGTCACCGGGCCGGCCCATGTTGCGTACGATGAGGTTAAGTTCGGGATAGCGCAGGTGCAGTTCGGTCTCCAGGCGGCTGAAGTACACGTCGCGCTCAGCCAGTCCGTTGCCGATGAAGACGATGCGCTCGCCGGCCGCCGGTTTGGCTAGCGCCTGCGAACGGGCTGAGGTCGCGGTGACCGGCAAGGCGGTGGGCGCGTGGGCGCGCTTGTCGACGTCGGCACCATGGAGGTTTGCGGCGGCCAGCACGGCCGCGGCGAGCAAAGCCAGGGAAGGTTTCATTTTGGAAAAGAGGCTCGGGTGATCTTTAGAAAAACGGTGGAGATTTGTTCAGTCGAGGAAGAGCGGTCGGAGGTGCCGCGAAAACAAGTTGTCGGTCACATTGCGGGCCACGAACG
>JBDKKQ010000022.1:0-4659 GCA_039796015.1 Verrucomicrobiota bacterium | reverse complement strand
GGCCTCGTCAAAGTCAGGCTTCAGCTCGAGGGATTTTTCGAGGTATTCGATGCTCTTGGCCTCATCTCCTTTTCGTTCCAGCAACGCCCCCACCTGAAAGTAGAAACGATGATCGGTCAGCGGTGGTTGGTTGGTGGCTCCCAGCTTTTCAGCCGTTGAATAGGCCTCCAGCGCTTGATCGAACCGCTTGAGCTGCGAGCGGGCCACCCCGGAGAGGTACTCCAAGCGGAAGGAGGGCGGGACCTCTTTTCGGGCCCGGTCGAGGACGGCCACCGCATCCTCGGGACGCTGCAAACTCAACAAGGCCACAGCCAAATCTGTCTGGGCCGGTTCCAAGGCAGGATTGAGGAGGACGGCCCGCTCGAAATGATTGCGAGCCCGCTCAAACTCCTTCTCCTGAAGAGCCACAACCCCCAGAAAATAGTAGGTCACAGGATTGGCCGGATCGATTTTGCGCAGGGCCTCCAATTGGCGACTGGCTTCCGGAATTCGCCCGGAGCGCAGGTAGAGTTCGGCCAAACGCGAAAGGGCTGCGGGATTGCGGGGTGCCCGTTCTTGGAGTTCACGGAGCACCGCCTCGGATTGCTCGGCTTGACCCAACTGCACATAGCGGTCGGCCAGACGCAGCGAAATGCTAGGATCCTCGGGCTTCAACGCACGAACTTGGGCGAGGACTTCGAGAGCGGCCGCCTGGGTCTGAGATTTTAACCGAGCATCCGCCGCGCCGATGACCCGATAGAGATCAACAATCTCCAAGAGCGGCCCCGGTTCCGCGGCAAAACTGTTTCGAGCCCGAGCTAATAAGGGCAACGCCTCCGAAGTCCGGCGGTCTTCGGCCAAGATGCGAACCACGGCCTGATAAACCGCCACAATCACCGGGGGATGCTCGGCTGCCCTCAGGTAGGCTTTCAGCGCATCGGCAGGGCGACCCGCTTGCGTCAGGGCCACGCCATGGAGGGCATGGAGTTCTCCTGGGGTGTCCGAACGGGCCGAGACCCGATCGAGCAATTTCAGCGCACGATCCATCTTCCCCTGCTGCAAAAGTCGGCGAGCGACATCAGCCACCAATTCATGGTTGGAGAGATCGTTTTCGGTGACCCGCTCGAAGTATCGCAGGAGCCCCTCCGAATCCCCATTCATGCCGCGGACTAGACCCGCTGCGAATGCCGCATGAGCCTCCGCGCGTCGCTCCCAGTCGGCTGGAGCGGCCACAGAACGCTTTGCCGACGGAGCACCCGCAGGCTTGCCCAAACCGGGCGTTCGGCACCCGGCAAAGACCATGGCCAAAACCAAGACCAAAACCGGGGCCGGCCTGAAGCGGTGTGCCCGGCAAGGACCCAAACGGGGGGAGACACTCATACTTAGCCAAGACTCAGCCGGAAAGATTCAGTTGGGAAGCAAGTGATGACGTCGAGGATTCTTTCGCAAGACGCGTCGAGAGCGGAGAGCAGGCCGGTTGAAGGTGCCTGGTTAAAGGCCCTCGGTTAAAGGCACCTAACCTGCCAACAATGAAGCTTTTGCAGGAGAAGGGCCGCCAAAACGACCGGTCCGAGTGGATCGCTCCGGCACATCCCAAAAACCACCTGCCTTAAAAGACGACGCGGCCCGGTCGTTGAAAACCAAGGCCGCGCTCTGAAAAGCGGAATGCTAGGAGAAACGGCCTAAGCGGACGCGTTACTTCTGCCAAGTACGCTTCTTGTGCCGGTTCTGCCGAAGCTTCTTCCGGCGCTTGTGTTTGTTGATCTTCGCTTTGCGACGTTTCTTAAGTGAACCCATATCAGTGTTGGTCTTGAGTTGTCGTTGTCAGTAAACCACCTTGTTCAGCGGATATTCGATGATGCCTTCGGCTCCGAAAGCCTTCAGTCGAGGAATCAGCTCACGAACCACCGGTTCGTCGATGATAGTTTCCACGGCTACCCAGCCCGACTGACTCAAGCCTGAGACAGTAGGATTACGGAGCGAGGGCAAGCTTTGCAACAGGTTTGGCAAGTCCTTCTCTCGGATGTTCATCTTAAGCCCCACCTTGATCTCGGCTTCGATGGCACCTTTGAGAAGCAATGCGATGGTCTCGATCTTCGAGCGGATCCACGGATCCTTCCAGGCCGTCTTGTTAGCCACCAAGCGTGGCGTGGAGACCATCAACGTATCGACGATGCGAAGTTTGTTGGCCCGCAGCGACGACCCGGTCTCGGTGACATCGACAATCGCGTCGACCAACTCACGGGCCTTCACCTCAGTGGCACCCCAGGAGAATTCAACCTCGGCCTTCACCCCATGCTTGCGGAGCCAGCGGCGCGTCATACCCACCACTTCAGTGGCGATGCGCTTGCCCTCCAGGTCCTTCACCGTTCGGATCTCCGATTCTTCGGGTACGGCCAACACCCAGCGAGTGGGCTGACGCGTGGCCTTGCTAAAAACAAATTCGCCCACCTCGTGCACATCACCGGCGACGCCGTTCTCGTGGATCCAGTCCACACCGGTCAGACCGGCATCCAGATAGCCGAGTGCCACGTAGCGTCCGATTTCCTGGGCTCGGATCAGGCGGATCTGCAGCTCAGGATCATCGACGTAGGGCTCGTAGCTCCGGCTGGACACGGTGATGTTCCATCCGGCTTTGGCAAATTTCTCGAGGGTGGCATCTTGCAGCGAACCCTTGGGCAACCCCAGCTTGAGCTTGGGTGCGGGCGCGGGCGCTACGGATGCGGATGCGGTGGCTTTGGTCTTGCTCATCGTTGGCAAACTCCTGGGATTCAACCGAATTTGGCAATCCTCCCCGAACCGCCGCCGGTTGTGCTCCACAGGATCACATGGAACTGCCAGAGAACGAGCCAAGGAGCGACAGATTTCTGCATCGATCGTTTGAGGGGTCCCTCCAACTCGACAGGCCTGCGGCAGACTGTAGGATGACCACACACGTGAACCGGATACTCTCGCCCCTTCTCGCACTGGGTCTCCTCTTGGGACATTCCCCGCACACCGTCTTGGCGGACGATGCCCTTCCCAAGGGCATGGAAACGCTGGATTTTCGAAAGGTAGTTCGATCGGCGAAGGATCGAGTTTTTCCCTCGGTGGTCTTCATCAAGTGCGTCCGTGAAGACATGCAAGGAGGCAAGCGCCAAGCCCAAGAAGTATCCGGTTCCGGCGTGCTCATCTCAGCCGATGGCGAATTGCTCTCCAACTGGCATGTCGTGGACAAGGCGACCGAGGTCCGCTGCCTACTCTCCGATGGTCAGGCCTTCAAAGCCAAGGTCCTTGGCTCCGATAAAGACACCGATGTCGCCCTCCTGAAACTGGAGCGGCCCGCCGATGCCCCGCCCCTGCCCTTCGCGCGGTTGGGCATCTCAACCAACCTGGTGGAGGGCGATTTTGTCATGGCGATGGGGGCTCCCTTCGGACTCTCCCGCTCGGTGTCGATTGGCATCATTTCCTGCACCCACCGCTACCTACCCGGGTCGAGTGAATACAGCTCTTGGCTCCAGACCGACGCATCGATCAACCCAGGCAACTCCGGCGGCCCACTGGTCAACACACTGGGCGAGGTGGTTGGACTCAATACCCGAGGAATGATGGGCGGAGGGGGCGATCTCGGATTTACGGTGCCCATCGAGGTGGCCCGAGTGGTCGCTGATCAAATTCGGGAACATGGCAAGATGGACTGGAGCTGGACGGGCCTCCAATTGCAGCCACTGAAGGACTTCAACCGGAACGTCTACTTTCCCGAGAATGAAGGCGTCATGGTGGCAGAAACCGATCCCGAAAGCCCCGCCCGGCGCGCCGGGATTCAGACCGGAGACCGCATCGTGAAAATCAACGGTGCAGAGGTCACTGGGCTCACGGTCGAAGACCTACCGGGAGTTCGCCAACGCATTGGCCTCTTACCTAAGGGCAAGCCCGCCGCTCTAGAGTTCGTCCGCAAGGGGCAGACCCAGACGACCTCGATGGTGCCGCGCGCCAAGGGCAAGGTGGAGGGCGAAGAAATTGAGTGCCGCCGCTGGGATTTCACGGTCAAGGCCATTAACCAATTCGACAACCCCGACCTGTTCTTCCACCGCAATCAGGGAGTCTTCATTTATGGCGTAAAATTCCCCGGCAACGCGGCCCAGGCGGGCCTGTCACCGCAAGACATCCTGCTAAAGATCGACGGCAAAGCGGTGATCACACCGGCCGACGTGAAGGCCGTCCACTCCGAGGCCCTGGGCAATGTTTCTGAAAAGCATCGGGTCATCGTCGTGCTGTTGCGAAACGGAGAGCAGCGCCAGCTCGTTCTCGATTTCAGCCGGCAGTACGACAAGGAATAAGCGACACGCGGCGCACCCTCCTCTCGGTCGATCACCGTTGCAGCGGTGATCGACCTCTTCGTTTCATGCGCACCCTAAGATCAGTGCTTCGACTGGGGATTGCGCCATTCGTGACCGCTCTTGGCCAAGAGGTCATCGGCCGCGGCGGGTCCCCAGGTACCGGCCGCGTAAAATTCGCGGTTGGTCAACGGCTTGCCCACCCAGGCACTGCGAATAGCATCCACAATCTTCCAAGCCGTCTCCACTTCGTCGCGACGGATGAAGAGCGTGGCATCGCCCGCCATCGACTCGAGCAACAATCGCTCGTAGGCCTCTGGGGTGTAGGCTCCAAATTCAGTGTCGTAGCTGAAGTGCATCCGGA
>JBDKKQ010000021.1:0-4202 GCA_039796015.1 Verrucomicrobiota bacterium | reverse complement strand
AGGGCCATAGTCAGGGACGGGGTTCAGTGAGATCGCGGAAACCCTCTTCACCTGTGGCGGCAAGAACGGCTTCGATGTTGGAAAGGATGCGCCAATGGCCGCTGGCGACCAGCGCGAAGCGAGGGTCCAGACCCACGTACGGGCGCACCGCATCCGCCGTTGCGACGATGGTCAAGGGTTGGCCACCGAGCAAGGGGTGCCCGGCCAGAGCCTCCGCCAGAAATCCGCGCCACCAACGCAAATGAACGGCATCCAGACCCGCCAGTGGGTTGTCGAGCAGGAGGAGGCTCGGCTCCAACACCAGGCTTCGGGCCAGCGCGACCCGGCGCGACCAAGACCGACTCAAGGAGGCGGGTTTCCGAGAGAGGATCGATTCCAACTGGAGGTAACCAATCAACGGCTCGAATTCTCTGAGGGCCTCGTCATGGGAGCGATTCTGGTGATAGCACCACGGGAGGAGGATGTTTTCTGCCACGCTCAGGGCTGAGAACAGTCGCCCGCTCCCATCGAAGACCAAACCCAAACGCCGACGGGTCTCCCGCAATCCCGCGTCGTCGTCTCCGGAGGCATCGACGCGGCGACCAAACACGCGAACCTCGCCCGCCGCTGCCGGAATTAATCCGGCCAAGGTCTCCAAAAGCGCGGTCTTCCCGGCACCCTGCGCGCCGGCCACCACCCAAAGTTCACCCGTGTCTACCGTCCAGTCCACCGCCTGAAGCGAGACCCCACCCATTGAGGTCGAACTAGCGATCCCCAGCGATCGGGTCTCCAGCGCAGGGGTGGTGGATCGAGGTGTCCTCACAGGAGCAAGTACACAGTGATAAACAGGGCGTCGATCATCAGGCATCCCACCACGCAAACGGCCACCGTCCGCGTCGTCGCCGGGCCCACTTCCTCCAAGGTCATCGGACGGGCCAGTCCCTGATAGCAAATCACCCAGCCGGTGAGAGCCCCGAACAACAACGTCTTGAGGACCCAGAGTGGAAAATCCAGAGCACTCATGGCACTAGCGATCTGGGTGAAAAACTCGATCGGAGACGCTTTCAATCCGCGGGCATAGGCAAAGAGATAGCCCGACCCCAGCGCTATTAGAATGAGGTAAGCACTGAGTGATACCACCGCCACCGCGAATCCGATCACCCGGGGCACCACCAAATAATGGATCGGGTCGATGCCCAGGGCTTCGAGGGCTTCCACCTCACCTAGTGCCCGGGCCGTGCCCAATTCAACCACCGACGCCGTACCCACCCGGGCGAGCACTAAGAGGCCAGCAATCATTGGCACCATCTCCCGCAAGAACACCGTAACAATGAATGTTCCAGTGAAGTTCCCGGCGCCGAATTGCTCCATCAGCGAAACGGTTTGCCCCACAAAAACCACACCTAGAATCACTCCAAGAAAACTAATGATGGGTAGGAGGCGTACTCCGCATCGATGGATTTCGCCCATCACCTGCGGGCGCATTACCTCGGAATTGTCCCGATGACGCCGAGCCGCCGTCGCCAGCGTAATGAGGATGAAGGCACCCAGACGGGTCAGGCTGCGCCACTCACCAAGCAAGGCACCCAGCCACCTCAACCCTCCATCGGAATCCTCGCCGGCACCGGCGTTTCTGAGAGGGGGTGGGGTCGCCTCCATGTGTGTCGGCGGGATCAGCGGCTGGCCGTCTGCGGTTCGCGCTCAATCGACGGCACCGCCGCTCCGATCAGCCGCGATATGCGCTCGAAAGTGACGTCTTCGTCCCCCGGCTCGCTGAGCGAGAAGAAGGAGATGTAGGCCCATCGCGGACTGCGCCCCTTGGAAAGAATGTCCTGGACCATCTGCCATTGGCGAGCTGAGTGACTGGCTGTGCGGATCCCGTCAGCTACAAACCAGAACACATAGACCCCATTGATGGTCACTCGACGGCCGTCATCACGCTCGACCGAACGGGTCATGTCAAAGCGCTGTACCTCAAGGCTTCCGGGAGCCCATCCAGGGACTTCGATGCGTCGGACGGTTTGTGAGAGAATCTGCCAACCAATGCCGGTCATGCAGTACTCGGGCCGATGAATGCTGGTCCGATCGGCACCCATCAGCACCACGCTTGCCGAAATAGAGGGGATGGAGGCACCACCATGATAGGACCGTCGCCCGAAGGTCGTGTCCGGCGGCAAGAAGCTCAGTTCGAGTTCGGGAATGGCCTCCATCTGGGACCGGTAACCCGGCAACGAGGCCGGAAGGGACACCGAATTGGAGGTAGCCAAACCACCCGACTCGCTCAGCAAAGGAAGACCCACGATCCGCACTCCGGGTTCACCCATGCGCACACGTTCTTTGAGCCATCGCAGGGAACCGGCGGCCGCAACCATGAGGGTTAGGGCCGTAATCGTAATGACAGCAATGCGCGGGTTCATGGCTGGGCGGTGCCGGAGTGGGTGCCTTCAGCGGAGACTAGGGTGGCTGAACTGGAGGTCGGTTCAGGTTCGCGCAGCCATCGGGCCACCAAGAACACACAACTCAATGCGATGAGGAAGGTCGCAAAACCGAACTTAGTCTCAACGGCCTCACCCGCGGCTTGCCCTGCGGCCTCGGCCACGGCGAACACCACGATCAGTCGGATGACATTGGCCAACACCGCAAAACCAGGGCTGAGCAGGATGAGAAAAATTCGACGCCAGGCGGACCGGAAATTCAAGAAGGCGAAGGTGACGGTTAAAAGCAGCACCACCGTGGCGCTGCGGATGCCGCTGCAGGCCGGGGCGACATCGAAGCGGAAGCCCTGCACAGTGGCCGAGGCCTTCTGTAAGACAATGGTTCCCGCCCGCTCCAGCTTCATGTTCAGGATCCATTCGCAGAACGTGGTCGAAAGGACGGTGCTTAGGAGCCGCAATCCGTGGGTGAGTGTGTCGAGAAAAACGGAGATCGGTACGCAGAAGAAGAACAGCAAATAGGGAAAGGCAAAGGCACGCATCCACGCCCGACCCCAGTACATTCCCATGATTCCGAAGAGGCCCACGAGGAAACCCACTACCCCGAGGCGCGTTTGCTGGACCACATAGCCTGAAAGATGCAACAGCAGTCCAATGGGAACTAGCGCCAGCGCCGGAGCCCAAGGTTTTTTGGGAATGGCGGTCAATTCGGTCCGCCGCATCACGACAATGGCTCCCACCAACCAGGGGATCATCATGCCCAATTCATCATCGCGACCTTGCTTGGCACCGCCCTCATAAACCGCCTGCAGCCAACCGAACATCGATTCGGTCTGGATGTAGCCCAGGGTGGAGTTGCCCAAGAAGTGGAAAAGCGCGAACCACGCCGCAACGACCAGCCCAAAGGCTGCCTTGTGAGGGAGGCTGTCCCACAGCGATCGCAATTCTTGAAGCATTGACGGTTGCAAGCGCCTCAAAAGTGACCCGTCCCGACACCCCCGCGCAAGGTCAACGTCCATCCATCACAGTGACAAATACACTCCGTATTAATCCTAAGCAGAACCCACCAGAGCCCGATTTTTGAGGTGGAATCGATCCATGGGGGTTTCAAAATTTTTAGTGATTAATAAACCAACCACTTCGGTTTTCCGGCTTCAAAGGTGAGCGTCACCTTCAAATGCTCCACAAGGCGTGAAACTTCTCTAGACCACAATGCATAGGCTGTTCAGGAACCCAGGATGGGTTGTGTAGACAGTTTCTCTGAAAGCCGCGGCAATTTCGTTCAGGACTGGCTCGCCAGCGAGGCCAGCCAGTCTTCGGCGGCCGATCGAATGGATTCCCCGGTGCGGACCCGGGGCACTACAAACTTGGGGGTAAACCAGGGGAAGGCCCCAACCAAGTCGTGGGTCACCAAAATCTGACCATCACAGTCCGGACCGCTGCCAATGCCGAGGGTGAGCATTCTGGAACAGGCACTGCGGATTTCAGCGGCCACCGGCGGGGTCACCAACTCCAAGACACAGGCGAAGGCACCGGCTTTTTCCAGTGCGATGGCGTCTTCCAAAAGGCGCTGACGGCCCGCCTCGTCTCGACCTTTAATGCGGTACTTGCCGCCCTCTTCTACCACATGCTGGGGCAGCATGCCGAGGTGACCCATGAAGGGAATCCCTTCAGCCAAGATCGCTTCAACTTGCGGCAAGATCTCCTTCCCTCCCTCGGCCTTCACATATTCGGCACCCGCCTCGACCAAGCGGCGGGCATTGCAGACCGCCTGGGCAGGCGTCTCATAGG
>JBDKKQ010000020.1:0-10271 GCA_039796015.1 Verrucomicrobiota bacterium | reverse complement strand
GGCGGAAGACGCCATCGGCATCCGTCCCATTGCCTTTGTCTACCGAGGCCAAGATGAGTTGCTCGTTGTAGTTTTCGGTGTGGGCTGCGCTGCACAGCCAGGCGGTGTGTCCACCGGCATCCACCGGCACTTCTTCGGCGAAGGTGGTCACGGGTTGGTTGGACACGGCGCACAGGGCGTCCTTCGCGGGCGTGGCCATTCGGGCGACCTCGTCGGCATCAAGGATGCGGACGGCGTTGGGATCGAGTGCGAAGAGACCGTCCAAGGCAACGCCATGCAGTGGGATGTCGGTCAGAGTTGGACGGAGCAGGGCGGGTCCGTAGGTGTAGGCCCGCCAAGCGCGGTCGCCCAGCGATACCGTCCGGTAAACCGGCTCGAACGGGCCTGTGTGCTCTGGGGCTGGAATGCCGGCCAGCACCCCGAAATCGCCGCGGCCGTCCACGGGCTCTTCGAGAAAGGGGGTGATGGAGGCGGGGAGTTGCGCGCGGAGTCCGCGAGGGATTGCTAATTCTAAGGCGCGCTGAGGATCAGTGGGAATTAACTCGACCATATCCTGACGGCGCAGGCGGGCCAGTTCCTGGCCTTCGACTTCGAGTGCTTGGCGGGCCGCAGGCGAAGGTTGGCTCAGGTAGCGGCGGGTCCAGCCCGAGAACTCGGCGAAGGCAGGCTCCGGCACCGGTTCTGACCAGCGACGGGCACGGGAGGTGGGGACTCTTTGGGTGTCAGGCCGTGGCGGAGCCAGTTGCTGCTGCGCCAAGGTGAGGGCAGGAAAAACCTGGGAGGCGGGGTAGGGGGTTGTAGGGACCTTGGCAGCAGTTGTGTTGGTAGAGAGTGACGGTGTTGCCTCCGAGGGTGGTTTTCCCCAAGGGGCCAGCAGTAGCAAGAGCAGCATTCCCAGTCCAATTCCGGTCAGCAGTCTGACGACAAGGCGGCGCTTCATGATGCTCAGGACCATGCAAGCACCGTGCCGTGAGACCCATCGCAATCAAGTTTGCCGATAATTTTTCCTCAGACACAGACAGGCTCCTCGGAAGGGCAACTCGGACTGCATCCGGGTGGCCGAAAAATCCAACCTCACCCCAGCACCTCCGAGGTAGGGCGATTTCTCCGAAAGCGCCACGTCCGCAGATACGGACTGCTCGCAGCTCGTTCCCTATCCCGGCGCTCCTCGGGAGGGACAGGCTCTTCGGGAGGGACAGGCTCTTCGGGAATCTCGACCTGTGAATTAAACACGATCAAATGAGTAGGGTATTATCGAGTGAATAATCTGAGCAAAAATGGGTTTTTAACCGATAAAACCAGGCTTTTGATTCTAAACTACACCAATGCAGTTGACATAGTTGGGATTTACCGCAATCGTCATTACGTCATGAGCGCGCATCGAAACACAGAGAGCCCAGAGTCTGCCGATTGGGTGGACCGGGTTGCCGTCGCGGAACAAGCCGAGTGGCTGGAAACCTTGGCACCCTGGGTGGCTTCGCTGCGGTTCGGGGTGATCCAGTTGGTGGTCCATGAGGGACGGGTCGTCCAGATGGAGCGCACCGAGAAGGTTCGCCTCGCGGGCTCCAAGGGTGCGAAAGGCGTGCTATGAATCGAATCGTGAGAATTAGAACCGTGGGCTTATTCGCTACATGGGCTTTGGGAGCGCTCGTCGGAGTGGCTGTGCTTGCCAAGGACATCCAGCTCCTCAATGTCAGCTACGACCCCACTCGGGAGTTCTACTCCGAGTACAACGAAGTGTTCTCCAAACATTGGAACGCCAAGACCGGTGATAGTGTGCGGGTGACCCAATCGCACGGTGGATCCGGCAAGCAGGCCCGTTCGGTGATCGACGGATTGCGCGCCGATGTGGTGACTCTGGCGCTGTCGTATGACATCGATGCCATTGCCAAGAAACTGGCGCTCTTGGCTCCGGAGTGGCAGAAGCGCCTGCCCGACAACAGTACCCCCTACACGAGCCTCATCGTGTTCTTGGTTCGCAAGGGCAACCCCAAGGGCATTCGCGATTGGTCGGACTTGGTGCGCCCCGGGGTCGGCGTGATCACCGCCAACCCCAAGACCGGGGGCGGTGCCCGGTGGAACTTTCTGGCTGCCTACGGTTACGCTCTCAAGCAGTCCGGCGGCGACGAGGCCAAGGCCGTGGATTTTGTCAAAAAGCTCTACGACAATGTGCCGGTGCTCGATTCCGGGGCCCGGGGCTCCACGGTCACGTTCATCGAGCGTGGGGTGGGCGATGTCCTGATCACCTGGGAGAATGAAGCGCTGCTGGCACAACGGGAGTCGGCGGCCGCCGGATTGGAGCGCGTCATCCCGTCAATGAGCATTTTGGCCGAGCCTCCGGTCACCTGGGTCGATGGTGTGGTGCAGCGCAAGGGAACCGCTGAAGTGGCTCAAGCCTACGTGCAGCACTTGTACAGCGACGATGGCCAGCGCTTGGCGGCCAAGCACTTCTACCGCCCGCGCAACGCCAAGATCGCCGCCGAATTTTCCGAGCAATTCCCCAAGGTGGAGCTCTTCACCATCGAGGCCGTTTTCGGCGGATGGACCAAGGCCCAGAAGCAGCACTTCGCCGAGGGAGGCACCTTCGACGTCATCACCCGTAAGAACTGAAGCACTATGAGCCTCATCACTGCCTCTCCCGACCGGGTGTCGACCCAATCGACGGCTAGTTCGCCCGCCAGTCCGTCCGTTCGTTCGATCTCCCCGTCGACAGTCGAATCCAGGTCTGATTCAGCCTCGGCCCAAAGCCTGCCACCGGCGCCTAGTCCGACTCGCAGCCGATCCATCACCAAGGTTCTTGAGCCCCTCGAGCGCGTGGCCCGGGACTCCCGCCGGTTGGTCGGTACGTCTCATGCTCAGGTGCAGATCAGCGGCCAAGACTATTCCATCCCTCGCTATCTTTATGTCGGGCGGCAGGGGGGTGGCGATTTGCAGCGGATCGGCATTTTCGCAACGCTGCACGGCGATGAACCGGAAGGCGTGCTGGCTTTGGGCAAGTTCCTGCAAACTCTCGAGGAACGGCCGGAAATCGCCGAGGGTTACGCGCTGTTCATCTATCCACTGTGCAATCCCACCGGCTTTGAAGACGGCACCCGCCACTCCCGCGCCGGGGTTGATTTAAACCGCGAGTTCTGGAAGCAGACTTGCCACCCGGAAGTTCGCTTTCTGGAGTCCGAGATTTGGATGCAGGCCTTCCACGGCATCATCACCTTGCATAGCGACGATACCAGCCAAGGACTCTACGGTTTTGTGAAGGGCAGCGTGTTGTCCGAACACTTGCTGCAGCCCGCTCTCCTCGAGGCCGGCCGCTACTTGCCGCGCAACCACGGGGCGGTGATCGATGGGTTCAACGCCCGATCCGGCATCATCCACAGTGGATACCCGGGCATGCTTCAATCCATCCCTGGCATGGTGCGTCCGCCCTTCGAGATCACGCTCGAAACCCCGCAAAAAGCCTCCTTGCACCGACAAGTCGACGCCCTGGTGGCCGCGCTCCAGACCATTCTGGTCGAGAACCGCTACCTGCAGGCTATTGCCCAGAACATCTGATTTTTCGATTCACCGAATCGTTCCCGGCGATCCGACCCCGAAACGGGGAGGTTCCATCATCCACCAAAACCTTGAGTCCAACCGAACCACCGGAGGCAAAAATGAAAATCATTATCCATGTCTCCTGCAGTCCCTCGTTCCCCGGCTTCCCTCCGCTCCAATCGGACGGCCTTCACCCTCATTGAGCTCCTGGTGGTCATCGCGATCATCGCGATCCTCGCCGGAATGCTCCTGCCCGCGCTGGCCCGGGCCAAATCCACCGCCAAGCGGGTTCAGTGCCTGAGCAATGTTCGTCAAATTGGCATCGGCTATCTCTTGTACCTTCAAGACAATCAGGACCGATATCCCAATCATGTCACCGAACGCACCGCGCCTTCGGGGACGCCCGACACGGTTGAGGCGCGTGCGCCGTATTCTTACCGCCAGGTCTTAATCCCGTTGCTGGGAGGAGCCACGAATATTTTCCGCTGCCCCAATGGTCCCAAGTGGGAGTTGCCGAAGGTCGGGGCCTGGTTCACCACCGACTACGGCAACAATCACAACGAGTCCAATCTCGACAACGCCTCCCAGCAGGTCTGGTTTTTGGCCAATCCGGATTTTGGCTTCAACGAAACGACCCCGCCCTCCTCCTTCCGCCAGCCTTCTCAGTTCATTGTGCTGGGAGACGCCGGGCGCGCCAATGGCTCGCCGTCGCGCGGAGGCATGTATCCGCAACCGTGGGCCTTCGATGATGCAGGTTCGGCTCAGCAGCAGGCGCGCATGTTGGGGCGGCATCCCGGTCAGTTGGCCAATATCACTTATGCCGATGGCCATGCCGAAGCGGTGAAGACCAATCGCACCTGGAGGTCCTACGCCGACAACGACTGGCGCAGACAGGGTGGAAATCCCTGAGGCCTTGATCGCTCCCAGCTACCTGGGTTGGTCGAGCCGGCCGAGCCTCACGGCTTGGCCTGAAGGGTGAGTTTAATCTCCTGGATTCGTGGGGTGGCTTCGGGGGTCAGGGTGAGGAAGACCTCCAGGCTGCGGGTTTCACCGATGAGGCGGAAATGGCCGCGGAGTCGGTTGTCCGGAACCAGGGGAGACCGGTCGCGGATGGGGCCGAGTTGTTCGAGGAGCGCACGGGTTTCGCGGCGCCAGGTCTCGAGGCTGTGGTCGAGGAACACGTTCGGAGCGAGGGCGGCGTGCAAGGCTTCGGGCGTCCAGTCGCGGGTGAGCAAGGTGGCCAGTTCTTCGGACCGCCGGAAGAGCGTCGGATGTCCCTCGGCCGGGCGGGTGGGAATCTTCGCCTCGTTGATGAGGAGTTCCATGGCCTTATGGTTGGCGGCGCTCATGGGTGCGTAAGTTCGGTTGGCGAAGGCGATCAGGGCGATGCCGTGGTCGGGCAGGAAGCGGAATTCGCTGCCGAAGCCCGGGAGTCCGCCGGCATGACGCACCCAAATGAGGCCGCGCTGATCTTGGTTCCAACTCAAGCCGGCACTGTAGCCCGCCACTCGGGCCACGGAATGCCCCTCGGAGTCGTGGAGATCTTGCACCACCGAAATCACCTCCCACGGGCGGTGCATTTCTCGCCGGGTGGAGCGTTTCAGCGGACCGGTATCGGCTCCCTCCCGCGGAGGCCAGGCATCAAGGTGGAAGGCCGAATAGCGGGCGAAGTCTTCGAGAGTGGTGATCAGTCCGCCCATGGCTCCCCAACTGCCATCGTGCAGCAGGGGTTCGGGTTTCCAACGCTCGTCTTCCCAACGGTATCCCAGCGCCAATGGATCGGCGGGAACCTTGTCCCACTCATAGACCGTGTTGGTCATGCCCAGCGGCTTGAGGATCCTACGGGTGATGTAGGCTTGATACGGCTCTCGGGCTACACGGGTCACGATTCGGCCCAGCAGCGCATAGCCGAGGTTGCTGTATTCCCAGCGGGTGCCCGTGGGCGAGGCAGCGGTCAGGCCCCGGGCCACCAAGGCGTCGAGCTGGGCGTCGGTTTCGGCGAGCTTGCGGTCGCCCCACGGGTCGTCTTGTGGGAATCCGCCCGACATTCGGAGCAGGTGCCGCACGGTGAGGGTCGGGGAGTCCGGGGTGGCAGGCTGCACCTTCTGGAATTCGGGCAAGTGCTTTGAAACCGGGTCTTCCAGGGAAAGTTTGCCCGCATCCCGCAATTGGAGGACCGCCGCCGCCGTCACGCTCTTCGACATGGATGCGATCCGAAACCGCGTGGCTGGAGTGACTGGTTGCTCGGGCTCGACGCGGGCCATTCCGGCGGCTCGGACATGCAGAAGGCGACCGTCGACCACCAATCCCCAAATATGCCCCGGGATGTGGTTGGAGGTCGCATGGGCTTCGTACAGCGCATCGAGTTGCGGGAGCAGGGCGCGAATCCGGTCCATGCGCGCCGAACTGCCCCACAGGGGATCGGGCACTTGCGCCTGAGCGATGTGCACTCCCAGCCAGACAACGAGCAGCAATCCGCGCATCATGCGGGTGAAGATGGCCACCGTGAGCACCGCTGGGCCAATTGTTTTTCGCGGCCGACTGAATACCGGTGAGGCGAAGTCCGTTTTGACATTGGTGTCGGGCCGGCAAGGCTGGTCAGGGATCTCATTCATGAAGCGACCTTTTCATTTGGCTGCGGCGTTGCTGCGAATTTCCGCGGGCTGGTTGTGTGCTTTCGGGCTCACTGCGGCCGATCCGTCTTCGGTGGAGTTCTTCGAGAACCGCATCCGTCCGATCTTGGCCGAGCGTTGCTACGAATGTCACAGCGCCCAGTCCGAATCGCTCAAGGGCGGGTTGCGCTTGGATTTCAAGGCAGGTTGGGAAAAGGGCGGGGCTTCGGGGACGCCGTCAGTGATTCCGGGAAACCCTGACTCGAGCTTGCTCATCCAGGTGGTGAAGGGGACTGCGGCCGACGTGAAGGCCATGCCTCCCAAGGGCGGGGCTTTGAAGCCCGAACAAATCGCCGACTTCGAGGCCTGGATTCGTGCCGGAGCACCCGATCCGCGGACCGGCGCCCCCACCGCGGCCAAGCCTGATCCGGCCGCTCGTCACTGGGCTTTCCAAGGGCCGCTCATGCCGGCCCGGCCGACGGTCCGCAAGTCTTCCTGGCCACGGACCGGCATGGACTGGTTTGTCCTCGCCGCCCTGGAGGCCAAGGGCCTGACGCCCACTCCAGAGGCCGATCGTCGCACGTTGCTCCGCCGCGCGACCCACGATCTAACCGGGCTGCCTCCGACGCCCGAGGCAATGGAATCCTTCCTGAAGGACCGCTCCGAGCAGGCTTATTCGCGGGTGGTGGACCGCCTGCTTGCCTCGACTGCCTACGGTGAGCGCTGGGGTCGGCACTGGCTGGATGTGGCCCGTTACGCCGACAGCAAGGGCTACGTTTTTGAAGAGGAGCGTCGGTATCCCTACAGCCACACCTACCGCGACTGGGTGGTGGAAGCCTTCAACCGCGACCTGCCTTACGACCGGTTCCTCATCGAGCAGTTGGCCGGAGACCAGTTGGCCACCGAGACCGATCGCAAGCCCTTGGCGGCCATGGGTTTTTTGACCTTGGGTCGCCGGTTCCTCAATAATCAGTCCGACATTATCGATGACCGAATCGATGTGACTACCCGCGGACTCATGGGGCTCACCGTTCAGTGCGCCCGTTGCCACGACCATAAATTCGATCCCATCCCCACGGCCGACTACTACTCGCTTTACGGACTCTTCTCCAACAGCCACGAACCGGATCCCAAGCCGCTCGTGGGCGAGAATCCCGATCGTCAGCAGGCGGCCGACTACGACAAGGAATTGGCCAAGCGGCGCAAGGATCTCGATGACTATCGGACGGATCAAACCGCAGCGGTGATCCAGAAGTTGCGGACGAAGATCGGCGATTACCTGCTCACGGCTCAGGAGAGCACAGTGCTCGAGGGCGGAGCCCAGGAAAGCCTGGCCCGGCAGCGGAGCTTGGATCCGGGGTTGGTGGGTGCGTGGAAAGGGCGATTGGAATCGTTAAAAAAATCCCCCCATCCGGTGTTTGCACCTTTCTTTGCCTGGGCGGCCTTGGGCACCAATGACTTTGCATCACGGGCTCCGAAGATCGCCGAGGAGTTGGCCGCGGGTCGGTGGCAGGGGCAACCGATTAACACCCGTCTGGTGGCTGATTTCAAAGGATGGGCCCCCACCAATTTGGCGGCGATGACCGCTCGCTACGGCTTCGTCTTCAATCAAATCGACACCGAGTGGAAAGCCGCTGTGGCCGAGGCAAAAAAAGACGGCAAGCCGGAGCCCAAGTCATTGCCCGACGCGGCGGCCGAGGAATTGCGGCAAGTATTGTACGCGGGTGATTCGCCCATCCAAGGGGCGCTGGGCGGTATCGATCGGTTCTTTGACACGCCCGTGGCCCAGAAGAGCCGGGCCCTCAAGCGCAAGCTCGACGAACTCGATTCCATGCATGCCGGGGCGCCCTTGCGGGCTATGGCCCTCATGGACAACGCCAGCATCTCGCAACCGGTTATTTTTAAGCGGGGCAATCCCGGCAATCACGGGCCGAAGGTGCCTCTGCAGCAATTGGCCATTGTCGCCGGACCGAATCGAAAGCCCTTCACCCAGGGAAGCGGTCGGTTGGAGTTTGCCCGGTCGGTGGCCTCTCCAGAAAACCCACTCACCGCGCGGGTCATGGTTAACCGAGTTTGGATGCGGCATTTCGGATCGCCGTTGGTCAAGACGCCCAGTGATTTCGGGGTACGCACCGAACCTCCGAGCCATCCAGAACTGCTGGATTATCTGGCGGTTCATTGGGTCCAACAAGGGTGGTCTATGAAGGCGCTGCATCGGGAGATGCTCCTCTCAGCAGCGTATCGTCAATCGAGTGATCCCGAGGCGGCAGGGCTCTCGCGCAAGGCGTTGGCCCGAGCTCAAAAGGTGGATCCGAGCAACACCCTCTTCTGGCGGATGAACCGTCAGCGGACCGACTTCGAGTCCATGCGCGATGGGTTGCTGGCGGTGGCCGGAAGCCTGGATCCCAAGGTGGGCGGCCTCGCGGTGAGCATTTACGACACCGACAAGCCCGTGTTGCGTCGCACCCTCTACGGTTACATCGATCGACAGAATCTTCCCGGAATCCTGCGGTCTTTCGACTTCGCTAGCCCGGACACCTCGTCTGCGGGTCGCTTTCAAACCAGCGTTCCTCAGCAGGCACTCTTCTGGCTGAACAGCAGTTTGGTGGCCGAACAGGCGCGGGCTATTCTTGAACGGCCGGACGTGAAATCCCTCGAGGGCGATGCACGGGTGAAGCGCCTCTACGCACTCACCTACCAGCGTGCTCCGTCTCGCCGGGAGTTGGCCGCGGCTCGAGAGTTTCTGAAGCAAACGCCCGCACCGCCCCAAGTGGAACCGGTCGCCGGCGAAGCCAAATCGGGCGACAAGAAAGCATCCAAGGAACCCCCGAAGCCACTGAGCTTGTGGGAGCAGTACGCGCAGGTGCTCTTGGCTGCCAATGAGTTTGCCTTTTTCGATTAATCCAACGGCCCTCTCAGCCCCTCATGAAGCCTTCTGCCAGCCATGCGATTCCGTTGCCTCACCGGCATCGCCAAGAAGCGGCCGAAGGCTGGCTGATGTTGGGTAATCCACTCGAGGCATTGGCGGAGTTGGATGGCCTTCCGGATGTGTTCCGTCAGCGGTTGGATGTCCTAACCTTGCATTGGTCGGCCTGCTCGAGCTTGGGGCGTTGGGATGAGGCTTGGAGGGTGGCCAACGCCCAATGGACCCACTATCCGGAGGTCGTGGAGAGTTGGATTCACCGATCTTATGCGGCCCGTCGTCACACGGGTGGGTCCATCGACATGGCCTTCGACTTGCTTGAGCCGTCACTCGAGCGGTTCCCCACTGAGCCCATTTTGTATTACAATTTGGCCTGCTACCTCGCCCAGATGGGACGTGAAGAGGATGCTTGGAAGCGCTTCCAACAGGCACTGGAGGCCGGAGATCCGATCGAGTTCCGCATGATGGCTTTGGCTGACGAAGACCTAAAGCCCATCTGGCCTCGGATCGCGGTCATGAGTTGAGGCTGGAATAGAAATTCGAGGTTTCTCGAGCCTCTTGAATTGGCCTTTGCCGCGTTTGGAACCACCTTTCTCCTAGTGACCATTGAGATCATCAACACCGGTTCCGAGCTCCTGCTGGGCCGTATTCTGAACACCCATCAGCAGTGGCTGTGTTCGCGGTTGACCCAGTCCGGATACACGGTGGCTCGCCAGGTGTTGGTCTCCGACCGGGGTGAAGACATTCAGCAAGCGGTGCGTGAAGGGTTGAGTCGGGCCGACTTGGTGATCACCACCGGTGGCCTTGGTCCGACCTGCGACGATATTACCCGCGAACGCATTGCCGAGTTGTTGGGGCGGACGTTGGTGTTTGACTCCGCTGTCAGCGACGCCATCCAAGCGTTTTTCCAATCGCGCGGACGTCCGGTTCCCCCGCGCACCCGGGTCGAAGCCATGGTTCCGCAAGGAGCGATCGTGGTGCCCAATGGCCAGGGCACGGCCCCCGGGTTAATGATCGAAGCCTCACCCAATCCGTTCCGACCCGAGGGAAAGCGTTCTTGGTTGGTGATGTTGCCGGGGCCGCCGCGCGAGTTGCGTCCGATGTTCGACCAAGAGGTTCTGCCATGGATGAGTCGTGAATTTCCCCGTGAAACGGAGTTCGTTTGCCGCACTCTCAAGACCGCTGGCATTGGTGAATCCAACATG
>JBDKKQ010000019.1:0-4540 GCA_039796015.1 Verrucomicrobiota bacterium | reverse complement strand
GGGTCTTCCACACGGCCCTCGGCCACAACAATGGCCCCGACCTCACCTCCCAGAAGTGCGTGGGTTTCATCACCACCCTCTTGCGCGGTACCGAATGGGCGGCCACCGGCCGGGTCACCCTACCCATCCCGACCGACTTCCCCACGGCCAGTGATGTCCACAGCCGGGAGTGAGAATTTCTTGCGCTGGATTCGCACCAAATAACCTCTCTCTATGATTCCAACGCAAAGTTTCCGTTCGGTGGTGCCTTTGGTGATCGGGCTGGCCGTGGGCGGGCTGGGTGTTGGCCTGTTCCAACACAGCACACCTGGGATGGCCGGCACTCCAGAGGCACAAATCCAGCACCTGGAGACCGAGTTGCAGCAGGCACGCACCCGCATCGCGGCCCTTGAAGAAACCCGACCTCGTTCGTCACGCTCGCCTGCGCAAACCGCCTATGACCGGGGCCGTGAGATCGCCCAGCGTCTGCGCGAGGGGCGCACGGTTAGTTCCGACGATCTCTTCCGCGCCGCCCAACCCCTGCTCCGCGACATGGCACCGCTGTTCGAGCGCATCGCGGATCAGAAGTCCAAACAGCAAGCCGACAGCCTCATCGGAGAACTGGCCCGCAAGTACGACTTAAACCCCAACCAACAAGAATCGCTTCAGAAGTGGTTCTCCGAAAAATCCCGGGCGGATCGAAAAAAATGGAACGATCTCATTTCCAGCGACGACACCACCTACATGCAGTGGGTGAAGTCGATGCGCAATGACCGCACCGATGAAGGACTAGACCCGGTGATGGAAGAGCTGCTCAAGGGCCCTCAACTAGAAGCCTTCAAAGCCGAGCGTCTTGAGGAAAGGTCTCAGCGAGTCCAGCAGTACGCCGACATGCAGGTGCAACGAATTAACAACCTCGTTCAACTCGACCCGGCGCAAACAGATCAACTCTTCGGCATCATGGCCCAGTCGTCTCCGGACTATGACGCGTCCATCCGACTCGAGGGGGCGACCGGTGAGATCGCACCCGCCAACCTCCATCCGCGCGATGCTCTTAAGTCAGTGCTGCGGCCGGATCAACTGGCTAAATACGAGGAGGCTCGCCAACGACGACTCATGGAAGCCGCGCAAGAGATGAACAAGTTGGGCGTGGAACTGCCTGCTGACTGGGATGATTTTGAATTCGGCCCCTAACCCCCCACCGTTGGGCAGCCCAGCCGGGGGCCTCGCGCGCAAAGGCCGTGTCGCCGTCGACATCCGATCTCTGCGAGTCGATTATCGGGATTTCGTCGCCGTCAACGACCTCACTTTGGCAGTACCGCCCGGTGAAATCCTCGGCATTGTGGGACCCAATGGCGCGGGCAAAACAAGCACCTTCCGGGTGCTGGCCACGCTCATGGAACCCACCCATGGCGATGTCTTCTTTGACGGTATCGACATCGCCGAAAACCCCCGCCAAGCCCGCCGGTTGATGGGCTACATGCCCGATCTGGCTCCGGTCCCCAGCGATCTCAAGGTGTGGGAGTTCCTCGACTTCTACGCCGCCGCCTACGGGCTGCGCGACGCACAACAGCGGCGCCAACGCACCGACCGATGCCTAGAAACCGTGGGCTTGTCCAACCTGCGAAACAACGGTTGCCGTGAATTGTCGAGAGGTCAGACCCAGCGTGTGGTCTTGGCCAAGACCCTCTTGCATGAACCCCGCGTGCTCATTCTTGACGAGCCGGCCAGCGGGCTCGATCCGCTAGCCCGCCGGGATCTCCGCACCGCTCTGCAAAGCCTCGCCGCCACTGGAGCAACCATCCTCATCAGCTCTCACATCCTCAGCGAGTTGAGCGAGATGTGCACCGCGTTGTGCGTCCTCAACCGAGGCCGACTGTTGGCCCACGGGAGCGTGAATGAAGTACGGTCCCAACTCGGCAACACACGCCGCCGGCTGACCCTCGGCCTGCTCTCGCCGCCGTCCGAAGCCGCCGATTGGCTCGCCCAACAGCCCACAATTAGTGAACTGCGCGTCGAATCCGCGCGGATCTCCTTCGAGTTCACCGGAGACGACGAAGCCCAGGCGGAGCTGTTGGAAGCATTGGTTCTGCGCCGGGTGCGCCTGAGGACCTTCGAGGAACGACGCTCCTCGTTGGAGGAGCTCCTCGTCGATATCGCCACCCCTCCTCCCCTGCCATGAACGCCCCTACGACAGACTCCGACCAAAACGAGGTCTCCGCTTGGCGGCTCTGGGAGAACCCCGTGCTGCGACGCTATGTCCGCTCCCGGCTTCGATCCCGCGATTTGGGTCTGGGGCTTTGCATCACGCTGGTTCTATCCGCGTTCATCGTCGGCATTTCCTACTCACTGGGTATTCGCAGCGAGTCCGATCCGGTCAGCGCCGCCCGCTCGGCCATCATCCCGCTGCTGGTCCTGCAAGCCTTCATCTTGTTTGTCATGGGCACCGCCCAAGTCTCCGGCGGCATGATCACCGAACGGGACGAAGGGAGCGTCGACTACCAACGACTCGTCCCCATGGCCCCACTGACCAAGGTATTGGGGTACCTCTTCGGCCTGCCCTTGCGCGAATACCTCTTGGCCGCCTCCATCCTCCCGTTCACCGCCTGGGCCATGGCTCGGGGGCATGTTCCCGCTTCGGCGTGGGCTCCGCTGTACTGGATTCTCTTCACCACCGCGATCACTTACCACGCCACCGGACTCCTGACCGGCACCGTCGTCCGGAACCGCCGATGGGCCTTCCTCATTTCCATCGGAATGGTGTTCTCGCTCTACACCGTCATTCCCCAGTTGGCCAAATTCGGTCTCGTTTTCTTCAAGTACCTCACCGTCACCCCGGTCTTCTACGAGAGCCTGCCCGAACTCCTTCCCGAGAAGGCCGGCGCAGCGCTGCGCATCGGTCAGAATTTCTTTCCAACGCCTCGGTTCTTCAATCTGGGCCTGCCCGAGGTGGTCTTCACCACGCTTTCACAAGCCGGGCTGATCGGCCTGTTCGTGATGATGCTCTGCCGCAAGTGGCGGCAGGAAGAAGCCCATTTGCTCAGCCAATTTTGGGCGGTGGCCACCTTTATTGCAGTGCAAGTGGTACTGCTCGGGCATGCGCTGCCGCTCATTGATCCTGGAGATTTATTTCCATCCCGAAACTTTCGTTGGTTCACAAGTCAAGCCATCGACTGGAAGCCCGACAATAAGGAGGCGCTCGCCATGATCGCGGTGTACGGCCTTTTCACCACCGGCCTAGCCTGTGTGCTGACTGGCATCGTCACGCCAGACCGTGAGCGGCAAATCCGTGGTTGGCGGCGCGCCTTCAAGAACGGCGAGGATCGTCTTCCCGCCTTCGGTGACACCGATTCGGCCACCCTCTGCACCGTGATCATTTCACTCTGCGGCGGCATCGGTTGGTACCTCTTCACCCATGCCCTGCTCGAATCGCGCTGGTTTCCGGGCCATCACGCAGGGCTTCACATCCTGATCATCCACTGCCTCATCCTTTTCGCGGTAACCGGATCGCTGCAGGCCCTGTTGGATGCCCAAGGGGGCCGAGCCGTGGGCATGGGCCTGCTCTTCATTGGCGTACTGCCGCTCATGGCCGGAGCAATTATCGCCAGCATCGACAACGACTACTTGCACGTGGGGATTTGGATCGCAGGCATCTCGCCGTTCTCGTTGCCCGCGTCGGCCCCCGTGGCCCTGTTGTCGCTCGCTGATTCCGAGACGATGGCCGTGCGCCCGATCCAGGGCGCGGCCCGATTCGGATGGATCGTCTGGCCTCTGATTAGCCTCTGGATGATCCACCGCTCGAGAACCCATCGCCAGAGCCTCAAACAGCGCAGTTTGGAAGATCGGTTATCAACAAATCCCACGCGCTGACGGGCGCTCACGGGTGGTTCACCTGTGTTTGCCGATGCCATCGGAGACCCCCTCCGGCCAATCGGAATTGCGAGCGATGGTGAGGCGAAGCTCGTCTAGCCGGTAGCCCACACTCGGCCTTGGCACTCAACTCACTGCCTTTCCGAAAACCCCGAAAAAGAGCCACTGCGGCGAAAAACAAGTTGGATGTGAGATTCTGGGAGGAACATCCTCGGTTTCATGTTCTCCCCTTGCCCGACCCTGCAGGCATTCTGGCGCTCCTGCGCTCGGATGGCCGTTTTGGCCGTTGCGGGATGGGCACTGGCGGACGACGTCGTTGGCGCTCGGCTGTGGGTTCAACCCACTCGAATGAATTTGCGGGGAACTGGTGACGTGCACGGAGTTCTAGTCTCGGCACCCACCCATTCTCCCACAGGGCTCACCAACCTCTTTCGAGACGTAACACTGGAGGCCCACTTCAGCAGCACAGATGAGCGAATCCTAACAGTCACCTCCAACGGCCTGGTTCACGCCGTGGGTGATGGCACGGCCCAGGTTCTGGTCCGTTTTGGAGGACAAACCCACCGTGTGGCCGTGGGGGTGCAAGACGCCGCCCACCCAATCTCACCGTCGTTCCGACAGGAGATTGAACCACTGCTCACTCGCTCGGGCTGCAACATGGGCTCATGCCACGGCAAGCTGGCCGGACAGA
>JBDKKQ010000018.1:0-28421 GCA_039796015.1 Verrucomicrobiota bacterium | reverse complement strand
AGGTCAAATTCCGCGAGTCCTTCCGGCCGTTTGCCCCGGCCGTGTTGGCCGAGCGGTCGGCGGAATTCTTCGGGCTCCAGGGAGAGTCCCCCTACATGCTGTTGGTGGCCCCGGTGGCGGATTCCCAACGGGTCCCATTGGCTCAGGAGGCCGAAGGGTTGGATCGATTGAAGCAAGTGCGGTCCACCTTGCCGGCCGTGACTCATGTGGATGGCTCGGCGCGGGTACAAACGGTGGACTCGGACCGCAACCCTCAGTTCTACGCATTGCTCAAGCACTTTGAGGCGAAGACCGGTTGTCCGGTGCTCATCAATACCTCCTTCAATGTTCGTGGGGAGCCGGTGGTCGCCTCGACCGAAGATGCCTTCCGTTGCTTCATCAACTCCCAGATCGATGTGCTCGCGGTAGGTCCCTGTTTTCTGGAGCGAGACCGACAACTCCACACCACCTTGCCCCGAGGCTTCGAGGCCATCCCGGACTAACCATGAGCCGACCCGAAACTGTCAGAAGCCTTCGCGACCGGTTTGCCATCGGCGCATCGCTCTTGCCTCCGGTGGCCTTGCTGATGTTCGCAGGTCGATGCGGATGGGTGCCGGTTTCGCCTCGAGCTTGCCTCGTAGCCATGCCTCTGGTGCTGGGGTTGGGGATGCTCTTTCCCGGAGTCTTCGCATCGTGGCACCGCTGGATCTCGCGGGGACAGGCTTGGTTGGGCGGGCGATTGGTTTTTCTGCTGCTTGTAGGGGTGTATGGGTTGGTGCTGATCCCGCTGGCATTTCTCATGCGTGGGTTGGGTCAGCGACCGGTCGATTTGTCGCGCTCGGGATCCAGTTGGGTCCGATCCAAAGGCTACGGTTCTTTGCGTGATCCGTTCTGATCGGCTCGTTCTGATCCTCGACAGGAATGGATTGGCTGTTGAAACTTGAAAAGTTGCCTATGAAGAACTCTCTCTCTCTGGCCGTGGCGTGCACCGCCTTGGCTTCCGCCTCCGTTCTAATGGCCCACGACACGGGATCAAAACCCCATGATCATGGACCCTCACCCGTACCGGTGATTTTTCAGGTCGAGAAGAAGGGACCTGTGAAGGCGCCTGCGGCCCAGGACAAATCGCACGTGTCGCATGTCAGTGGTCAGGGTTTCTGGAAGTTCGCCCCGGTCACTACGGCGATGCCTGTTCCGGCCGAGGCTCAGCCCTTTGTGAAGGGCGCTCACGGCACGCTCATCGTCGATAGCGAGCGCGATGTGGTGTATTGGGGTCTGGAGAAGGTGGGTTGGATCGGCTTCAGCGATCGGCTGAAGAATTCCTGGATCGTGAAGGGGGATCCCTCGATCGCCTCAGGCAATTTGCACGGCGCGGACATTCTGCCGCGCAAAGGCCAGCTTCCGCTGGTGATCGCTGCCGACAACGTCGAGGGCGAAATCCTGTTGTCCGATACGACCTTCCGCACGGTGGAAAAGCTCAAGATCCCCGATGGAGGGCCCTATGCTGACAAGAAGGGCTGGGCTCCGACCGATGCGGCGTTCGCAGGCGACAAGACCCTTTGGGTCACCGATGGCTATGGCCGTCACTGGTTCATGGACGCCGATGCCAAGCCGATGAAGTACCGGGGTAATTTCTATGGTGGCGACAGCATGAGTCAGACGCCGCATGGCATCACCTTCGACCCCAAGCGCAACGAGTTGTATGTCTCGGCCCGGCCGGAGGCTCAGGTGCATGAGTGGTCGCTCAAGACACGCAAGTCGCTGGCGGTCCATCAGTTGCCCAAAGGAAGTGCGGCGTGCGACACCGATCTCTGGGGTGATTACCTGCTGGTACCCTGCCTCACTGGCCCGAACAACACCCCGGGTCCGCTCTACATCATCAACCTTAAGACCAAGGCCGTGGTCAGCACCATTAAGCCCAAGGAAGACCTTGGTTATGGGTATGCTCAGCACATGCATGACGCCTGCTGGTACGTGGTCGGCAAGGGACGCAACGCCAAGGTGTACATCCTCTTCACCGCTTGGAATCCGGGTGGCGTGGGCGCTTTGGAGTTGGTCAACATCAAGGACTGACCGGTCCTGATTTCGACTGTCCCAAGACTTTGTTCGACCATGCGCGCCTACCACGATCTGCTCCGGTTGGTTCTTGATCAGGGCAGTTTCAAGCCGGATCGGACCGGCACGGGTACGTACTCGGTTTTTGGGGCGCAGACCCGTTTCCGTCTGTCCGAAGGGTTTCCGTTGGTGACCACCAAGAAGGTTCACTTCAAGAGTGTCGCCTACGAATTGCTGTGGTTCCTTCGGGGTGACACCAACGTGCGATGGTTGCAGGAGCACGGGGTGAGCATCTGGAATGAGTGGGCCGATGCAGACGGAAACTTAGGTCGCGTGTACGGGGCCCAGTGGACCGATTGGCGCGGGGCTGATGGGCGTTCGATTCATCAAATCGATCAGGTCGTCGCGCAAATTCGCAAGAACCCCGACAGTCGCCGGCTCATCGTCAGCGCCTGGAATCCTTCCGAGGTGGATTCCATGGCGCTGCCGCCCTGCCACACGCTTTTCCAGTTTTACGTCAGTGAGGGAAAGCTCAGTTGTCAGCTCTACCAGCGCAGCGCCGATTTGTTCTTGGGCGTGCCCTTCAACATTGCCAGTTACGCTCTCCTGACTCACATGGTGGCTCAGGTGACCGGGTTGAAGGTGGGCGATTTCGTGCACACCTTCGGTGACTTGCATCTCTATTCCAATCACCTCGAGCAAGTGAAGGAGCAGTTGGCTCGCGAACCGCGCCCGTTGCCGACTTTGACCCTGAATCCGGATCGCCGGGAACTGCGGGAGTTCGCCTACGAAGACTTGGTGTTGTCGGGCTACGATCCGTACCCCGCCATCAAGGCTCCGGTTGCGGTTTGACGGGTGTTCTCTTTGAAAAGGCCCGTTGCCTGTGCAGGGGGCGGAGAATCGTTTTCTCGTTTTTGTTTAGTTTCATCGTTGTTGAATCTTTCCCATGAATCTTGAACTCCAGAACCGGGTGGTGCTGATCACTGGTGGCGCAGCAGGCATTGGTGAGGCCACGGTGCGTGCCTTTGCGGCCGAGGGGGCAATTGTTTGGTTTGCTGACCGCAACGCGGATCGAGGTCGGGCGTTGGCGGCGGAGGTGCCCCGGTCGGTCTTTGCTGAGGGAGATCTGGCTGATCCGATGTTTTGCGCAGAACTCATTTCCTCCGTGCTGCGGGAAGCGGGTCGTCTGGATGTCTTGGTCAACAACGCGGGTGTCAACGACAGCGTGTCCTTGAGTGGGTCCCCGACCGATTTTATGGCCTCGCTGCGGCGTAACCTGCTGCACGTGTTCGCCTTGGCGCATCATGCGCAGGAGGCTTTGTGCCAGTCCCGTGGGTGTATCTTGAATCTAAGTTCCAAGGTGGCGGAAACAGGGCAGGGCGGCACCTCCGGTTATGCAGCCGCCAAGGGGGCGGTGAATGCGCTCACTCGCGAATGGGCCGTGGCCCTGGCACCGCATGGAGTTCGGGTTAATGCCGTCATTCCGGCCGAATGCGATACCGACCAATACCAGCGCTGGTTCGCCTCGCAGCCCGATCCGCAGGCGGCCCGCGAGACCATTGAGCGGATGGTTCCTTTCGGGCGTCGCTTGACCTCTCCGGCCGAGATCGCTGCGACCTTGGTGTTTTTGGCTTCACCGCGAGCGGGGCATATCACGGGGCAGTGGATCCATGTCGATGGCGGTTACACCCACCTGGACCGGGCCATGACCGGCGGCCACCCGGGATGGTGACCTTGTTTGAGATTTTATACGAAGACGCCGACCTGCTGGTCTTGCGCAAACCGGCGGGTTTGGTCTGCCATCCGACCAAGGGTGACGAATTTTCCAGCTTGGTCAGTCGGGTGCGGATCCATTTGGGCTTTGAGCCTCACATGATTCACCGCCTCGACCGGGAGACGGGTGGGGTGATGGTTTTCGCCAAGACGGATGAGGCCGGGGCCGAGTTGCGCGCGTTGTGGGCGGCCGGCTTGGTGACCAAGGAGTATGTTGCTTTGGTTCGTGGCCGGATGCCGCTGGGCGAGGGGGCTATTGATGCGCCTTTGGGGCGAGAGGTGTCCAGTTCGGTGGCTATCAAGGACTGTGTTCGGCCGGATGGCGCAGCCGCTCGGACTCGGTGGCGCTGTGAGAGGCACTTCGAGCGCCAGAAGGAGGTTTATTCGTGGGTCCGAGTCTGGTTAGACACAGGGCGAAAACACCAAATACGCATCCACTTGTCGCATCTTGGCTATCCGATCTTAGGTGACAAAATCTACGGAGGAGACGAGCGGATCTACCTCGATTTTGTGGTCGGAAATCTTTCGGAGGCTCAACAGAAGTTTCTTCAGGTCCCGTTTCACGCCCTCCATGCGGAGCGGCTTTGGTTTCCTTGGAACGGCTCGGAATTGGGGTTTGTAGCCCCACCGGAGCCTTGGCTTTCCGACGCCGGCGCCGGCAAGGATGTCCCCTGGTTTGACGATCCCTATGCTCCGCCGGCGGAGTCGCGAACGTCCCGCCCCTCGGGTCCGTTCGTGCGGCCCTCAGCGGGCTCGGGCCCGTTGGTTCCAGGATTCAATTCCCAGGAGGGGTAAGGCGAAGGCGAAGGCGGCGTCTCGCTCGGGCGTATCAGCCCTCCGGAACACTTCGTAGATCGGCTTGCGGCGCTCAGGCGTCGCCACCGAACCTGGAGTGTGTGTCCAAAGCCCCAGGCGCAAGCCGCCTTCTTGGGCGTGATCCACGTGGCGGTGGAGGATGAAAGCGTCGATACCTGGTTCGCCAGCGACCTGATGCCACGCGTAGCAATAGGCTGCCGCTTGTAGGGTCTCACCCTCCGGGCCCTCCGGGGTGTGGAAGCCTTGCTCGCTCAGAATAACCCGTCGAGTGCGTCCCTGGAATTGGAGTTCGGGTTGTCCCAGAAACTTCCCGAGAGCCGCAATGTTTCGAAAGGTGATTCGCGGAGTGGTCTTCCAATCTGGTTGGGCGCTGGCATCCCGCCACGAGCGCGGGTTGAAGAGGTCTTCGGGGTAGGGATGGAACGCCAGATGCCAGTCGTAGTCTCCGCCGGACCGGGCCGCCTTGGCGAAGTGTTCGAGGAAGGGGCGCCCCGGGAAGACTTGGCCCTCTCGACCCCCGGGATAGGCAATATTCCAGTGATGTTCTAGGGAGAGGAACACTCGCCCATGGGCTGAGTGCCGGCGGACCGCCTGATGGGTGAGTCGGACCGTTCGCTCGTAGTCCGTTGCAAATGCCTCAGAGGAAGTGAGGCCCAGGTTAGACCAGAACCAGTGCGAATTAACCTCGTTGCCGACGATCCAATTCCAGACCCGGCCATAACGGCCGTCGGGCCTGCTCCACCGTTCCGCCAGGAACTGAATGGAGGCCTCATACCAGGCCCGACCTTCTGGGGTGATGGTGTTGAACGCGGACAGGTGATTCGGACACTGGGTGTTGTAAGCCGGGTGCAGCAGGATCCGGCGCAAATCCGGATCGGCGCTCTCGTAGTTGAGCAGGATCAACGAGACGACGATGCCCCGCTCCGAAAGCGTCCGGATTTGTTGATCCATGGACTCCAGGTACCCCCGCTGGAAGTGGTGGGTTCGCCCCTCGCGGGTGATCGCCGGATTGTTGGTGTCACCCCGTGGATCAACGAGCTGACCTAGGTTGAAATTGAGCGCGGCATGGCGGATGCCCAAGGCGATCGCATCGTCCACCATCTGGACTTGAAGCCCCTTTTTTGAAGTGGGCTGGGGATAAGGTTCTGGATTGGCGCCGCCGGCCAACCGGAGACAGAGAGCGCACGCTAAGACGAGGAAGCCTAATGCCGAGCTCCACCGGCTGCGAGAGGGGCTCATGCCGCAGGCCGGAGGCGCTTAATGAGAACCTTGGATTTGCGGCCGCTGGCGTCGTAGCGTTCCCGTCGGGCGGGTAGCAGATCGCTGGGACTTCCTTCCATAAACCCACCCTTGGAGATGAAGTAAGTGAAGGCTTGAGTGCTGAGGGTGACGAGTTCAGCCAACCCCTGCTCCCGGGCTCGTGCCTCAACAAATTGGATGAGTTTTGAGCCGATCCCCATGTTCTCGTGGCTGGGAGCCACGTACAGGAAGGCGAGTTCCCCTTTGTTCTGCTCTGGGTATTGATGGAGCGCCACGCAGGCCACCGGGTTTCGGTCGATCTCGTACAAGTAGTAGTCACCGACCTGTTTCTCGATGGAAGCACGGGTGCGCTTGACCAGTTCCTCGGAGGCGACTGAGTTTTTTGTCAGGTTGAGGAGCGCGCGAATGTCCTTCTTCAAGGCCCTCCGTATCTGGGTGTACTCGTTGGCATACACCAAAGTGCCGATGCCTTCGTTGCTGAAGACCTCGGCCAAGAGCCCTTCATCGACCTCACCATTGATGATGTGCACTCGCGGAACCCCCGCCTCACAGGCAGCGACCGCCTGGCGGGCCTTGGAAATCAGGTTGATCGGCCAGTCCGATGGGATCCGGCTGAGCATCTGCTTGAGTTCGCCGACAATGATCTGCCGGATCAACTGTCCGTCGCGGGTTAGCCCGTCGACCGTGGTGAGGAAGATCAGTTTGGTAGCCTTGAGTTGTTCGGCCAGAGCAAAAGCGATGGTGTCGGAATTGACCCGGTAGGTCTTTCCGTCGCCATCGAAGCCGAGAGGCGGAATCACAGGCACGATGCCTTGGGCCAGAAGGCTCTGGAGCATCTCGACATCAATCCGTTCGACCTTTCCGGTAAACTGATGGTCTACGCCACCGACAATGCCTAGCGGGTGGGCAATGACGGCATTGGTGGACACCGCGCGGAGATCGTTGGCAGACAACCCTTCGAGGATCTCGTGGGTGAGTCGGTTGGCGGCATTGAGCGAGAGTTGGAGGGTTTCCGCATCAGTGATACCGGTGCCGTCGAGGTTGGAGGCCTTGACCCCGCGCTCCTCGGCCAGTGCTGCGATTTGCTTGGCAGCGCCGTGCACGAGCAGGATGCGAATGTTCAGCGAACGCAGGACCGCGATATCGAGCAGGAGGTTCGGGAAGTTGTCATCGGTGACGATGGATCCATCGATGGCCAGGATGAAGACCTTTTCCCGGAAGCGCGGAATGTAGCGGAGGATTCCCCGTAGGTCGGTGGGTTTCACGTCGTATTGTCGAACCGGCCCGTTGGCCGATACCCAAAGAACAATCAGGAGCGCCGCCGCTGCAATGAAGAAATCAAGGAACCCCAGCTTTCCGGTAGCTCTGTCGCCGTCTTCATTCCACTCCCATTCGGTGAGCGCATTCTTTTTAGACCGCCCACCCAGTGTGACCCAGTCCAAGCTTGGGTCCGCCAGAGCGGTGCGCAGGTTGACTTTTGTAAAATCAGATGTTTCTGTAGAGACAGAAATGAGGTCGCTGAGTCAACTCTCCAATGCCGAGCGGCGCTTCATCCTCCATTGGGGAGAAATGGGGACCAAGTGGGGCATTAACCGGACGGTGGCTCAAGTTCATGCATTGCTCTACTTGTCACCTGAGCCGCTCAACGCCGAGCAAATTCAGGCAGTCCTAGAAGTGGCCCGTTCCAACGTCAGCACCAGCCTCAAAGAACTCCTAGGCTGGGGAATTGTCCGACTGGTTCATTTGCCCGGCGATCGTCGCGATCATTTCGAGAGCCTCAAAGATGTCTGGGAAATGTTCCGTATCGTGTTAGATGAGCGCAAACGGCGGGAGTTTGACCCCACGATGGCGGTCCTGCGGGAATGCATCGCCGAGGCCGAAAAGGATGCGGCGACGGGCGGCTACAGCGAGGATCGCCTGCGCGAGATGCACAATTTCCTGGCGACCACCGCCGGTTGGTACGCCACCTTCCGGGGTTGGCCCACCTCGGTCCTGAAGCGCTTCTTTGGCATGGGTGACAAGGCGCGCAAACTCCTCGGATTGACCTCCGAATAATCCGGTGCATCCCAATCAAACCATTTCTGCCATGACCGAAAAAAACACTTCATTCTCGCGGCCGTCCAGAGCATGGGCTTTTTACGATCAGCATTGTCCGGTGTGCCGGGCGACGATCCGCCAATGGCGACGGGTGTTTGAATCTCGCCACATCGAGTTCGCGGCGCTGCAGTCTCCCTGGGTTCGAGAACAGTTGGGATTGGCGGCTGGTGAACTTCCGGAGGAGATGAAACTGCTGACGCCCGATGGTCGAATCTTGGGTGGTCCCATTGCCATCGCCTGGATGTGCCGACGTGTGGCTTGGTTGTGGCCGATGGGCGTACTCATGGTGACCCCGGGTCTCCATGCTGTGACCCGATGGGTCTACCAGTGGGTGGCCCGAAACCGCTATTGCCTGGGGGATGTGTGCGAATTGCCCCCGCTGGAACTGACTCGTCGCCGCCACCTCGCGGCGACCACGTTCCTGGAAACTCCATGAAACCGTGGTCCCGCCTCCGATGGGTGTTGAGTGTCCTGCGCTTCCAGGTATCGGTCAGTCGTTTGGGATTTTTCATGCCCCGCTGGAGTGCTAGGCCCTTAAGCCCTGAATTGATCGGTGGGGGCTTCCGGTCCTTGTGCGAGGCGGAGTCGTCATGGCACTGACAGGTTTTCCTTTTCCGTGACCAAACTCCTCAAGGAGCCAATCATTCAGTCGACGCGAGACATGGCCACCACCACTGAGACCCTCCACTTCGAGAACGCCCGGGCTGCCCTCCAATTGCTCGGGGGCGACGAACGCAACCTGCACGCTCTCGAAGAGGAGTTGAGCCTCAAGGCGACGGCTCGCGATGGGTGGATTCGGTTGGAGGGCGAGGCGGAGGAGGTGGCGCGCGGAGTAAAATTATTCCAACTGCTCGAGGCGGCCCAAAAGGACGGATCTCCTGTGAAGGCTCGAGATTTCGCCCACGCCCTGCACGTGGTGAAGAACGATGGGCCTGCCGCCCTTCAGGCGCTCTTCCATCACAAGATCAGTACCTCGCTCAAGAAGCCAGCCATCACGCCCAAGACCGTCGGCCAGCAGCGCTATGTTACGGCAATCCGGGAGCATGACATTACCTTTGGTATCGGCCCGGCAGGCACCGGAAAGACCTACTTGGCCATGGCCATGGCCGTGAATGCCCTCAAAGAATCTCGAGTTGGGCGCATCATTCTGACCCGCCCCGCCGTCGAGGCAGGCGAGGCCCTAGGATTCCTGCCGGGGGATCTTTATCAGAAGCTTGATCCGTATCTGCGCCCACTCCACGACGCGCTTCAGGACATGATGCCGGCGGACGAAATTCAGAAGAATATGGAGCGGGGAGTCATCGAGATTGCTCCGCTGGCCTATATGCGTGGGCGCACCTTGAACCAAGCCTTTATCGTTCTGGATGAGGCGCAGAACACGACTACTGAACAAATGCTCATGTTCCTGACCCGTCTTGGCTTCGGATCGAAGGCTGTCATCACCGGGGATCCTTCCCAGATTGACCTTCCCCACAGCAAGCGCAGCGGCCTGGTGGAAGCGGAGACCGCTTTGCTCGGGGTTGAGGGTGTGTCGTTGATTCGCTTCGAAAAGAAGGACGTGGTCCGGCACCCTCTGGTGCAGCGCATCGTCCACGCCTACGAACGGCATCGCGGAACGCAGAGGGCCTAGTTTTGGGCAACCCTCACAAATTCCGGCCGATGCCGAACCCCAGGATTAGCACCAGCGCGAGCACCCACAGGTGGCGGAAATTCAACGGTTGAGGGAGACGGCGACCGGTGGTTCGTTGGATGGCCCAAGCGCTGACGGCGTAGGCGCCTACGGGCAGCAACGCCACCAGCAACGGGTTGAGTTGCCACGCCGAGCGGAGGTCTCCATGAAGGAGCGCGTGAGTGGCCCTCAATCCGCCGCATCCCGGGCAGAGCAGTCCGGTTACTTGGTGAAACGTGCAGCGCGGAAAGAAGATTTGCCCCTGGGGTTCATAGCGCCAGAGCAGTCCCAAGGCGATGAGTGTTGCGCAGGCGACGGCTGAAACCAGCGCCACGTTCCACCGCTTCAACCCTATTGGCAAAGTTGTTGGCTCCCCCATGGCCGGTGAGGGTGCGTGCTCCGGAGAGTCGGGCAACACGGGGGGTGCCGTCATGGTCACTGGTGACTGGCGATGAGAGAGCTCAGTGGAAGGATTTGCGGACTTCCGGATTGCTGAGGACGATGAGTGCCCAGATGCCGAAAGGCAGGCCGGTGCAGCAGCAGCCGCTGAGGCAGGGGAGCATGCCAATAATCACCCCGGCCATCACTAGGCCGTAGGAGCGACGATGGAGCATCTTGATGCCGGCCATCAGCGTCAGCGATGACAGGATCAGCGCCAGCAGGTTGAGTGGCAAATTGAAGGGCTCCATCGCCGAAAGGTAGCTCTTGAGTAAGACGGCCGTCTCGGGGGGCAAGCCAGGAGGGAGTTCGGCATTCTTGTTGGAACCCAAAACTGTGGCGATGACCCCATATAGAGAAAGCAGAGCACCCAGAGCGCCGGTGGTGATGATGCCGATCGCCGGAACTTTGATCTTTTCGTCGATGGCCGACTCGGAGATGCCCGGGGTTGATGGGCGAAAACCGCTGCCATAGGGCGAGGCGTTGGCGGCGCTGACGGCTGAGGGTTCGGACAGTGCAGACGCCGATGCTTCGGAAGCCGGAGGTGCTGTTCCAACCAATACTTCTGCAAATTCCGGAAAATCTCCCAGAGTCTTCCACAACGATTCCCCGTCGGCCCGGGCCGGAGAAAACCGGTTGAGCCGGTTCTCACTGATCCATTGGCGGAGTTGATCTGCCGAAACGGGTCCGTATTCCTTCTGATCGGCGCCTTGGATGTAGTACATGGCTGGTGTGATGAAACTTCTGTTGTCCCCGGGTCGACAGTGGATTGAATGTTACTTCAGTTCAATGGGTTGCAGATCTTGAAGTGGGCTTTGACGAATCTCGGTATTGATAACGCAGGGCCACGAAGACGAAACCGATGGCCACTACAAACAGCATCGCGGCACACACATTGAAGAAAGCCGGTCCGGACACATGCAGCACCTCGGTGCCATCGGCCAGGCGCTCCTTCACGTTGAGCCCGAAGACCTTGGCAATGGCAAGGTTGCCCAAGGCGGTGGTCAGCAACCAGAAGCTCATCATCGTGCTGCGCATCGTGGCGGGGGCCTCCCGGAAGGCAAATTCCAGTCCGGTGTTGGAAACAAGCACTTCGCCTGCAGTCAGCACGATGTAGGGCACTGTTTGCCACAGAACGCTCAGTTTCTCGCCGCCGGCCACCCGTTGGTCGATCACCGACACCATGAGGAAGGAGATGGCCGTCAGGAAGAGGCCCGCCCCCATGCGGCGCAGGGTGGTGACTCGAAGGCCCGACTTTTCGGTCACCGGGAAGAGCACGTAGGTAAAGATGGGGACCATGAGCATCACCAGCAGAGCGTTCATCGACTGCATTTGCTCTGCACCAATACGGTCACCAATGATGAAACGGAGCACCGGTCCCACGATCGGGAAGTTGAGGATTCCTTCGCTGAAGATGTAAGGGGTCATCTTGTCACCCTGTAGGACCCAGGTGGTGCTATTCTGGTCCCAGAGAGCCCAGAAAAAGGGGATCAATGCGAAGACCATGGCCACCTTGGTGGCCGCTTTGGCGGCCTCCACCTGGTCGCGCGAGTAGCGATGCTCGCAAGCGCTCCAGAACCCGGCTCCTTGCCGGCGACCGGCCGGATGGGTGAGGGCATGCCAGAGCATTTCCCAGAAGCTGCCCCCCTTCGGTCCCGCTGGAGGGACGTGGATGTAATGCTTGCGGCCCATCCAGAATAGGAACGTGGCCAAACCCATGAAGAGGCCCGGGACACCGAATGCCCAGCCGTATCCGTAGTCTTTGGCGACGCGAGGGATGACTAGGAACGAGAAGAAGGATCCGAAATTGATGCTCCAGTAGAACAGGCCGTAGGCCCTCTGGAGCAGGTGTCCTTGACCGGCGTGGAACTGATCGCCAACAAAGGCCGAGACACAGGGTTTGATGCCGCCACCGCCTAAGGAGATCAGCGCCAGACCCGCGTAGAGCAGCCAAAGTTTGTTCTCCTGCGTCTGCACCAAATCGGCCATCGCCAACACCCCGTGACCGAGGCAGTAAAATAGGGAGATGAAGAGGATGGTCTTGTAGCGGCCCAGAACTCGGTCTGACAGCCAGGCTCCGAAAAGAGGCATGAAATACACGCCGAAGACAAACAGATGAACAACCTCAGAGGCTTTCGAGGATCCCTGACCGAGGTGTTTGGCGATGTACAGGGTGAGGATGCTGCGCATCCCGTAGAAACTGAATCGCTCGCAGGCCTCGTTGCTGATGATGTACTTGATCTGCGGCGGGAACGAATCCGCAGAGGCGGAGCGGGTGGAAACCGTCGGAGAGTCGGAGGACACCCCCACGGTTTAACCAACGGTACCGGCAAGACCAAGCCGCGAGTGCATCTAACGAACGATTTTCTTCTGAATCTTGAACTGGGGCTTGAGCTTTGGGGCCTCAGGCCTTGTCTTGGATGAGTTCGCGGCGTGCACCGCCCAAGAACCGTTCGACGAAGTTTGTGGTGTAGTGACCGCGACGGAAGTCGGGATCTTGAAGGATGGCCAACTCGAAGGGGATGGTGGTTTTGATTCCGGTGACCATGAACTCACTGAGGGCCCGAGCCATTTTGTTGAGGGCGTCGGTTCGGTCTTTGCCCACGGCAATGAGCTTTCCGATCATCGAGTCGTAGTAGGGCGGAATGGTGTAGCCCGCATAGGCATGGGAATCGAGGCGGATTCCCGGCCCTCCCGGCGGGTAGTACATCTCGATCCGTCCGGGGCTTGGGCGGAAGTCGTTGAAGGGATCCTCCGCATTGATCCGGCACTCGATGGCATGGCCTTTGAGGACCACATCGCTCTGGCTGATCGTGAGCTTCTCGCCGGCAGCGATGAGGATTTGCTGTTTCACCAAGTCGACCCCTGTGACCTCTTCGGTGATGGGATGCTCTACTTGAATGCGCTTGTTGACCTCTAGGAAGTAGAAGTTGCCCGTGTCGTCCGCAATGAACTCAACAGTGCCGGCATTGGTGTAATTGGCCATCTCGGCGATGGCCAGTGCTGCCTTGCCCATCTTCTTGCGAAGATCCTTGAGGTCTTTTCGGTCGAGCAGCGGCGAGGGGGTTTCCTCGATGACCTTCTGGTGGCGGCGCTGGATGGAACAGTCTCGCTCACCCAAATGGATAATGTTGCCGCGGGTATCGCCGAGGATTTGAAACTCGATGTGGTGCGGGTTCTCGATGAATTTCTCGATGTAGACCCCGGAATTGCCGAAAGCCTTTTCGGCTTCGGTGCGAGCGGTGTGGTACCCCTTGATGAGCGATATGTCATTGTGGGCAGCTCGCATTCCGCGACCACCACCGCCGGCGATGGCCTTGATCATCACTGGATAGCCGATGCGCTTGGCGACCGTGAGTGCTTCTTGCTCGGTCTCGACCAAGCCATCCGAACCGGGAGGCGTTGGGACTTTGGCCCGCTTGGCGAGATCGCGGCTGCTCGACTTGTCGTGCAGTGCATTCATGGCCGCCGAACGGGGTCCGATGAAGCGGATGTTGCAACTCTCGCAGACGTCGGCGAAATGTGCGTTCTCGCTCAAGAAACCGTAGCCGGGATGAATGGCATCCACGTCGGTGATTTCCGCGGCTGAAATGAGCCGGTCGATTCGGAGATAGCTGTCGGTCGAGGGGCCGTCTCCGATGCAGATGGCCTCGTCGGCAACCTGGACATGCATCGAGTTGGCATCCGCCTTGGAATAGACGGCCACCGTTTTGATGTTCATCTCGCGGCAGGCGCGGATGATGCGCATGGCGATTTCACCACGGTTGGCGATCAGGATCTTTTCAAACATGACAGGTACGGGAACCTTCCGGTGCCAGACTCGACAACGTCGAGTCTGCCGGGAATTGGGAGTATCTCAGAGCAGGCAGCAGGAGAGCCACCGATTCAAAGCGGGCGAATCTTGAACAGAACTTGGCCAAACTCAACCGGTTTGCCATTTTCTGCGACCATGGACGTGATGATGCCCCGGGCTTCGGCCTTGATCTCGTTCATGACCTTCATGGCTTCCAGGATGCAGACGACGGTGTCGGGTCCGACTTCGCTGCCGATCTCGACGTAGGGTGCCGAGTCCGGGGAAGGGGTGTTGTAGAAGGTTCCGACCATCGGGCTCTTAATTTCCGATTCAGGACCGCTTGAACTGGAGCTGTGAGCGTGTGCAGCCGGTACGGAGGCAGCCGACTGACGAGCCAATGCCGAATAGGCCGTCAACTCGGGGTCGTCCACCGGGCCTCCCAACATGGGGCCCGATCCGCCGATAGGGCGCTTGAGCTTGATCTTGAAGTCTTTCTCCTCGAGTTCGAACTCCGAGAGCGAGTTCTTCTTCATCAGGTCGATGATCGATTTGATTTCTTTCAGGTCCACGGTGCTTTTTGGGTTGGAGCCGTTCCAAGGGATTGGGCGGAACTCCTCAAGATGATCTTACTTGCCGAACCGAAACTGCTCCGGAGGAACCTCCGTGAGTGACAGTTGCGTGTCGCATTGGAGGCAACCTAGGGAGATTTGGCTTCCTAGGTCAAGACTCACTTCTGGTTCGTTTTTGCGTCAACTTGAGTAAAAATCAAGGTTTACGCCAGGTTGTTAACATTAACGGCCGCTTCCAGAGCCAGAATATAGGACAAAGCACCAAATCCGCTAATTTGCCCGCGGCAAACCGGGGCGATCATCGAATGGTGCCGGAAGGACTCTCGGGCGTGGATGTTGGACAGGTGCAACTCGATGACCGGCAACTCAACGGCAGCAATGGCGTCGCGCAGGGCGATGCTGGTGTGCGTGTAGGCAGCGGCATTCAGTGCGATGGCGTGTACAGCCCCCTTGGCTTGCTGGATCCAGGTGACCAATTGCCCCTCATCATTGGACTGGCGGAACTCCACCGAGACTCCGAGGGCCTGGGCCCGCACCTGAACGGAGGCTTCGATGCTGGCCAAGGTGTCCCGGCCGTAGATCTCCGGTTGGCGGGTTCCGAGCAAATTCAGGTTAGGACCATTGAGGAAGAGGATCTTCATCACGCTTGAGTAATAGGCTAAGGATCTTTGGTTGAATCGCCAGACGGGAATTTACCCCACCCACTCAGGACTCCAATTGCTGGTCACCGGCGTTGACCGACGTTGAGAGTCATTGTGCCTCCCAGGAAGCACTGGATGCGGGTCTCGATATATCCAAGTTCTCGCAAGGCGGCGTCTACCCCGTGCTGAGCGGGGTAGGCTTTCAAGGAATCGAGAATGTAGCCGTGAGTGTCGCCGTCGCCGCAGAAAATACGCCCAAACAGAGGGCAAATTCGCTCGAGATACTGGAAATAAACCCATCGCCATGGCAGGAAGTCGGGTTTTCCGAAATCTAGGACGAGCAAGCGCCCGCCCGGTTTGAGCACCCGGGTCAATTCTCGCAGTCCCCGCTGGAAGTCGGCGAGGTTGCGCAGGCCATAGCTGATGGTCACCACGTCGAAAGACCGGTCGGCAAAGGGAAGTTGGAGGGCGTCTCCCTGTTGGAAACAAACCGTGCCTGAACCGGCAGGCAGTGGATCCTGGGCCGCCCGTTCTGCCGCGACCGCGAGCATGGGGTGGCTGAAATCGAAGCCGATGGCGTCGGCTCCGGTTCGGGCCAATCGGAAGGTGACATCGCCGGTCCCGCAGCAGACGTCTAACGCGTGTTTTCCGGGTTGGAGGCCCGCCTCAGTGACCATTTGTTGCTTCCAAAGCCGGTGCATTCCGAAGCTTTGGAGATCGTTGATCACATCATATCGAGGAGCGATGGTGGCAAACAGATCCCCCACTTTGGGGGCTCGATCTGTGCCGGGGACGAAGAACTTGCTGGCCATAAGAGCTTGGGAGGGAGTCGGTTCAACGGCGCCGGCGATGAAACTCTTCGACTTGTTCTCGGGCCGTAACGGCCCGCCATGTGGCTCCGGTGGACAGCCGGCGCTGGGTGGTTTGAGTGAGTTTTTGAAGGCGCTGCTGAAGCGCGTCGCGCTCTTCTTCGAGTTTTCGAACCCGCGTCTCCATCTTGGCTAAAGCCTTGGAGGTGTCTTTGGCTACAACGGGTGTCTCCGGTGCTGGACCGGCCTTGAGGGCGAGGGTGAGGCGTTTTTCGAGGGCCGCCTTTTCACGGTCCAGTCGTTCGCGAAACTCGCGTTCCGTGGATAAGGCCGTTCGGAGTTCCGCCTCTCGGGAGGCTCCCTCCTTGAGTGATGCTCGGATCTTCCAAACCTCGGATCGCAGGGTTGTCAGTTCGGTGCTGCGCACACTGGCGTTCACGGCCGCGGTATTGGTTGCAGCGTTGGTTGCGCTGGCCAGTTTACGTTCCGTGGCGGCGAGTTCTGCTCGGACGGCCTCGCGTTCGGCTTTTTCGGCGGCCAAGGCTGTTTCGAGGGTTTTCACCGCATCCGCACGCTGTTCGGCGCCTCGGGTGAGGTCGTTGATCTTGGTCTTGAGCGCCTGGTTGGACAGTTCTAGGTCGGTGCGGGTCTGTTTCTCCTTGGCCAGCGTGCCTGCGATTAATTCAGCTTTGGCCAGAGAGTGTTCCGCATTGGCCTTGGCTAGTGCCAGGGAGTTCTCCAGCTGTCGGATCTTTGACAGGCTTTCCTCGGAGGTGCGGGCTTGGAGTTCTGCCAGTTGTCGCTCCAGTCCTGTTTTCTCGGAGGTTAGGGTTGAGTTTCGTTTCTTGGACTCATCGAGGCTGATCTGGATTTGCGCGAGTTTGGCAGCAAGATCAGCGACCTGTTTTCCGCGTTCAGTATCCGATTTCAGTTCGGTAACCTGTTGTTTGAGCGTCGAGTTCTCTTTTTGAAGGGTTTGCAGTGGTCCGGCCTGAAGGCTCTTTAGTTTGGTTTCGATCTCCTGCTTTTGTTTTTCAATGCGCCCAGCAGCAACCTTCTGTTCTAGCAGGCTCTTGTTGGCCTCATCGAGGGCGGCTCGGGCCTCGTCGGCGACCACCTTGTCTACGAGGTTGCGGCGCTCGGTTTGTTGCTGTTCTAAGGAGGCTAAAAGAACCTTGTTGGTGGTCTGCAGGGCGGTGATCCGTTCGATGGCCGATTGGAATTCACGCGGATCTACCGGGGCAGGTTGGGCGGAGAGGGCTTCGCGCAGTTTGGCTTCGAGCAATTGCTTGTCGCCTGAGAGACGCTGGATTTCGAGGTTTAGCTGCTCGAATTGCGCCACAACTTCACCATTCGGAGCCAGGGCCACGGTGGGTGGCGTATTGGAGGCCACGGCCGCAGAAGTTGCCGGGTTGGCGGAGGGCTTATTGAATGCCTCAGGAGTTTTTTTAAGAGCCTCCAGGCGCTCGCCGACGTAGCGAATTCGATAGGCCACCACCCGTTCATTCCAAGTCGGATAATTTCGGCGGAGCACTTCCAAGCCCGACTGGGCCTCGGTGAATGCTTCGCGGGCCGAGGACCATTGCCCAGTTTCTCGATGGGCCTCGGCCTGTTGGATCAGGTTGTAAATGCGGATGAACGCGTCATCTGCGCCGTCGGCGCAGAGTGGTGCCGCGCCGATGCAGAGCCCCAAGAACAGGTGCGTAAGAAATCTCCGGAGACGGGTCATCTGGGGACAGGCTATCCCAGGATCCCGCGACAAGCCAGAGGGACAGGCTGGAAGCGGTTTGGGCGGGATGGTGGCAGGGCGTTGAGACCGGCCGAAGAAAGTTACTTTAGCTCACGGATGCGGATGTTGCGAAATTCAGAGGCATCGCCGTGGTCTTGAAGCAGAATGGGAGTCGCAAAGCGGGTGCCCCACTTCGGTTCGTTTTTAAACTTGCTGGCGGCCTTGGCTGCTACGAGTTCGGGGGAACCGATCCGGTACTTGAGGACGCAATCGCCATTGAGCCAATGCTCAACGGAATCTCCGTGGACGAGGATGGCCGATTCATTGATTTGTCCGGCCGGCTTGACCCGGGGCGACTGGGCTGGCAGGGCATCGTAAAGCGCGGCGGTCTGGCGTTTCGGGCCGAGCTTGGCGTCGGGATGTGCTGCGTCATCGATGAGTTGGTACTCATGGCCGATGGCGGCCTTGCGGGCCTCGTCGATGAAGTACTTCACGCCGCTGTTGCCGCCCGTCGAGATTTTCCACTCGAAGCGCAGTTCAAAGTCGGTAAAGAGCCGGTCGGTAATGAGGTCGCCACCGCCTCCTTTTGCGACATGGGTCAGCCAGCCGTCTTTTACGATCCAACCGTGCTCCGGGAAGGTGGCTTTGCCAAACCCGCGCCATCCTGAAGTAGACTTGCCGTCGAAGAGGGCGATCCACGGAATGGGTTTGCCGGCCCCCGCTTTCTTCGATGTGTCCGCACTCCAGGCCGGACAGCTGAGGGACAGACACAGCAGGAGAGCGACGATGGGACGTGGGTTCATTCGGAAGACGCTGAACCGGCTCCGACTCCCGATGCAATACCGGAAAGAATCCAGTGGGCCTGCTTCGATAAAACGGACAGAGAAAAGGAGATTATTGGTGAGTTGTTTTTGAGTTCGAACTGAGCGGGTGAAAGGTCACCTTCCGGGTTCAGAATAGGGCTTTTTGGGCTGCGACGATGTCCTTGGCAATCTGAGCCTTCAGTGCGTCGAGGTGAGCGAACCGACGTTCTGGACGCAGGAAGCTCACCAGTTCCACAGTCAAATCCTGGTCATACAAATCACCGTGATACCCGATGAGGTGGCTCTCGAAGCGAAGCTGTGGCTGCGAGGACTGGAGTGTGGGGCGCAGTCCTAGGTTGACCGCGGCCGGGAATTCGCCACCGGCGTGGCGGGCTCGAGCGGCGTAGACCCCAAAGGGAGGGAGTTCGAGTCCTGTCACGTCGATGTTGGCCGTGGGGAATCCGAGGGACTGACCGAGTTGGTCGCCGCGGACGACGGGGCCTGCGAGGCTGTAAGGACGCCCCAGAAGCTCGGCCACCAGACTGAGCTTTCCATCTCGCAGGGCGCTGCGGACGCGGGTGCTGCTCACGATTTCGGCTCCGATATGGATGGGAGCCATGGCATTCACCGAGAATCCCAGTTCTCGGCCTAGCAGGCGCAAGAGCGCAACATTCCCGCTGCGGCCCTGACCAAAGTGGAAGCCCTGACCCACGGTAAAGCTCCGGAGTCCGCCGAAACCGCTCACCAATTCGCGCACGAATTCTTCACCGCTCTTCTGGCTCATGGCTGCGTCAAAGCGGAGCACCAGTACTGCGTCAGCCCCCTGCGCTTCGAGGGAAGCGAGACGCTGGGCCAACGACTGCAGGAGTCGGGGGGCTTTTTCGGGCCGGACAACAGCCAGGGGATGGGGATCGAAGGTGGCCACCACGGTCGCCGCGCCGCGGGCCCGAGCGTCGATCTTTGCTTGTCGGACCACGTGTTGATGTCCGAGGTGGACACCATCGAAGAGACCCAGGGCCAAGCAGACTCCGTGCGGGCCGAAGGGCTGAGGGGCGATCAGGATGGGCACGGACATCAGCGGGCCACGTAGGGGGCCTTGGTTCCAAACTGCAAACTGGGGGCGGCCGCCGTGGTGCTGACATCGAAGGCTATCCAATGGCCATTAGCGGAATGGGAGGGAAATCCGCAGGCGATGGCAAATTCACCCGCCTCGTCCGCCACAAACTGGAAGGCCACGCCTCCTTTGCCGGTGGTGCCGCGCACGGGGTAGGGCGTTGAGGCGCCCTTGAAGGCCGGTTCGCCCATCTGGAGTTTCTTCACCATGGGCTTCTCTACCACGATGGCGCTGTGGGGTACTGGGCTGTTGTTGGTGAAATTCACCGACACGGTCCACCCCTGAGGGATGGTGTAGCGGGCGCCCCCCTTGGCGAATCCATTAAAATTCATGCCGTAGTTCACCGGATTGTAGGCCGAGACGACCACTAAGCGGGCGGTCTTGGGAGTGTTAGGGTCCACCGAAAGGAACATCGATTCCTGAGGTTCGGCTGCTTTGGAGTCGCCGCTGGGCGTGCCGTGGTCATGGCCGGTGGGAGCAGTGGGCGCATCGGCGGCCTGAAGCATCAGATTCAGGGCGAGGGCACAGGCGAGGGCGATTATCCGGAACATGGCGTTCAGTTGGTTGACGGCGATAAGATCTCAAAAAAGGCCCGGGGGCCAAGCCTGAGCTTTGCCCCCGGGTGACGGTTTTAAATAGAACAACGAGCGAGTGACGATTCCTTACTCCAACGGAGCCACTTCTGCGCCCGCCGGAACCTTGTCTGAGGGGACGAGCATCCAGACCGCTCCGCGTTCATTCTGCGCCGGATCGGCCGGACCACCGTAGTTGGCCTTCGCGTCGGTCACGTAAAGAGTGCCGTCGGAACCCTGTCCGCCACCGGTGAACATCAGCTTGGTGTTGAGCAGTTCCTGCATTTGCCATTTGCCCTGGGCGTCGCGAGCCGTGCCCCAGAGCTTGCCAGAGCCCCAATCTCCGAAGAAGTAGGTGCCATCCATCTGAGGGTACTTGGAGCCCCGGTAGATACCGAAGCCGATGACGCAGTTGCCTTGGTCGACGTGGCTGTATTCGCAAATGGGGGCCTCACCCACGCGCGGGGCATCCTTGACCGCATCCAGGTCCGGCTTGCCGCTGGCATCCAGGGGCAGGGGGAACGGATGGGTGCCGCACATAAACTTCCAACCATAGTTTACGCCCGCCTTGCCATGGGGCTCGAAGTTGACCTCTTCGTAGTGATTCTGGCCGATGTCGGCGATGTACATGTCGCCGTTTTTCGGGTCGAACTGGAAGCTCCACGGATTGCGTAGGCCATAGCTCCAGATCTCCGGCTTGGCGTTCGGGTGAATCTTGTTGAAGGCCTCCTCGGTCACACCGAAGAGCTTCATTTGCGAGGCGGGCGTGATGAACGGATTGTCTTTCGGAATGGAATAACCGCGGTCCGGTTGGGACGGGTTGACATCGATGCGAAGGATCTTCGCCAGCCAGGTGCTCAGGTCTTGGCCAGCACCCAGCACATCCCCTTCCCAACCGCCGTCGCCGCTACCGATGTACAGGTAGCCATCGGGGCCGAAGGCGATTTCGCCGCCGTTGTGATTGGCATAGGGGCGAGGCATTTGGAACACCACCCGAGCGGACTCGGGATCGGCCTTGTCGGGGTTGGTTTTGGAGACCTGATACTCAACGATAAATCCGGCGCCATTGAACCACATGTCGGAGTAATGGACGTAAAACTTGCCGTTTTCGGCGAATTTCGGATGAAACTCGAGGTCGTAGAGCCCTTGTTCAAGGAAGGAGCTGACCACCGTCTCATGGATGTCGAGGAAGGGCTTGTCCTGAACTTTGCCGTTCTTGATGAGTCGGACGATGCCGGTTCGCTCGCAGACAAACAGGCGGTTGTTGTCGCCGGGGGCCAGAGAGACACGGACCGGGTCCACGAAGCCGCCAGCGACCTTGACTAGGGACACCTTGACGGGCTTGGGGAGTTTGCCGCCGGAGAGGGCGGTGTTGTGCTTGGGTTCAGCAGCCATCGTGGTCAGCGATAGCGCGGAGGCAAGTAGGAGTGGGGTGAGGATTTTCATCGGTGAGTGTGTGATCCTGGGTTGATGAGTGAGGTTTGAGAAAGGGGCTACGAGCTTACGGTTTAGCGGGTGTGGGCGAGTTTGTATGGATTGTTGATCCGGCCTGAATGGGCTTGAGCGGTGCACCCGTCGTGAAGAGTGGCATCGACTTTTGTATCGATCGGGCGACACCCCAAGAGAGCGGTGTGAGCACCAGAATCCAGGTGACGATGAACAAGAGACGTTGCATGACGTTCGAAACTCAAGAGTGGGTCGCCAGATGATGCTTTGGATGCACCGGCCGCACCAGCAAGTTGGCGATAAGTCCAATGAGCAGCAGGCCGCACATCAGGTACAGCGTGCTGTTGTAGGCTTCGGCCGCTGGCACTCCGGCCTTCTTCTTCGCGGTGGAGATGTAGTTGATGAGTTGAGGGCCGACGATGGCGGCGAGTGACCAGGCCGTGATCAGGCGGCCATGGATGGCTCCCACCTGATGGGTTCCGAAGAGGTCTCGGAGATAGGCCGGGATGGTGGCAAAGCCTCCGCCGTACATGGAAATAATGAGTGCTGTAACGACCACGAAGAGGGAACGGTTTCCGATCTTCTGAGTCCACGGAACGAGCGAATACAGCAGTGCGCCGAGTAAAAAATAGATCGCGAACACAGTGCGTCGGCCGGTGAGGTCGGAGACTGAGGACCACAAGAAGCGGCCTCCCATGTTAAAGATCGACAGCAAACCGGCGAACCCGCCGCCCACCGCGGCGCTGACGCCGAACAAGTCCTGACACATCAGTGAGGCTTGGCCGAGGATGCCGATGCCCGCGCTGACGTTCATGCACAGGACAATCCACAGCAGCCAGAACTGGGGTGTCTTCCAGGCTGTGTCCACCGAGACGGCCTTACCGGGTCCGGCCTTGGATCCGGTGGCGGCCGGTTGCCAACCCTCGGGCTTCCAGTCGGCCGAGGGCACCCGGACGAGCCAGGCTCCAAAAAGCATCCATGCCGCGTAAAGTCCGGCCATAGTGAAGAACGTGGAAGCGACACCCGGGTCGGTGGCCGTCTTGAAGAACGACATCAACGTAACGCCCAGAGGCGCACCGATGAGCGCGCCGCCACCGAAACCCATGATAGCCATTCCGGTGGCCATTCCGGGTCGATCCGGAAACCACTTCATCAGCGTGGAGACTGGAGCAATGTAGCCCAAGCCAAGCCCGATGCCGCCGATCACGCCGTATCCGAGATAGACTAACCATAGCCAGTGCTGCTGCACACCGATGCCCGACAAGACGAGTCCGGAACAGAAACAGGTGGCGCTGGCCACCATCACTTTGCGGGGGCCGCTGCGCTCAACCCATTTACCGAAGACGGCCGCAGAAAGTCCGAGCAGCACCAAGGCGATGGAATAAATCCAACCGATTTGCGGGATGGTCCAATCGCGCGTGGGGTCGTGGGCCGCACCGCCCAGGAGTCGGCTCAGGGGTTCGTTGAAAACACTGAAACCGTAGACCTCGCCAATGCACATGTGTACGGCGATGGCGGCCGGTGGCACCAGCCATCGCGAAAATCCAGGGCCCGCCACAGTGGCTTCGCGGGAAAGAAAATGGGGCGAGTGATCACTCATTCAGAAGGACGGGAGATCTTTGATTGAGCGCCGATCTCGCCCGCGAGCCAAGTCAGAAAGCAACGGAGAGCGATTGCCCGCTGGGCGGCGGTTGAGTTTCCGGTGTTCGGTAACACTCGCACGGTGAGGGCCGACAGGGCCTTGGGTGTGTGGTGTCATTGATGGAGCGCCTTGCGAAAGTCCAATGGCTGAACTCGGGCGATGTTGGGTCGGCCGTTTCGGTGCGTCGGATTCTGGACCGTGTCGAGGCGCGACACAGTCGGGTAGGGTGCTGGACGGCGGTTGCCCTTTCGCTCCATCCTGCGCTCATGTCCGACCCCGCCCATCCCTACCGGGACATTCATTCCGAGGCCTTCCTCCACCGTTTGATGCGGCGGCAGTTGGTCTTGTCCATCCTCTGCGCGAGTGCGTTCCTGGTGGCCTTGGTGGGGCTGCCGCTTCTGAATTATCTGACCCCGGAACTGATGTCCCGCCGTGTCGCCGGATTTACGCTGTCATGGTTGGTGTTGGGGGTGTTGTTCTTCCCCTTCGTCTGGGCCATCGCCTGGGTGTTCATTGGTCGATCGATTCGCTTGGAGACTCAAGAGGTCGACGAGGTGCGGGGCGCTTCGAGCCGCACTGTAGAGCGCTGAAACTGGGCACCCGATCTTAAGCGTATTCCCTCATGGATCTTCTCAAGGCATTCCTCGATGTGGTGCTGCATTTGCAAGACCACTTGTTTGAACTGACCCGCAATCAAGGGGCTTGGGTTTATGGCATTCTCTTTTTAATTATTTTTGCCGAGACCGGACTGGTGCTCACTCCGGTGCTTCCTGGCGATTCGCTGTTGTTTGCCGTGGGAGCGGTAGCAGCCAACCCGGCTTCGGGTCTCAATGTTTGGGTGGCCGGAGCCTTGATGATTGTCGCCGCCGTCATTGGGGATGCGGTGAATTATTCAGTGGGGCGATTCTCCGGAGATTACCTGACCGCGCGCTTTCCTAAAATTATTCGGCCCGAGTACCTCGAGAAGACTCATCACTTCTTCAAGGTCTATGGTGGCAAGACCGTGATCCTTGCACGCTTTATTCCCATCGTTCGGACCTTCGCCCCATTTGTGGCGGGCATGGGTGCAATGAACCGATCCCGGTTCATGTTTTTTAACGCCGTCGGCGCGGTGGCTTGGGTGGGGTTGATCCTTCCGGCGGGATGGTTCTTGGGGCGCTTGGAGTTTGTGAAAAAGCGCTTCGAGGTGATTGTGCTGGGTATCATCTTTGTTTCGGTGCTGCCCGTGGTCTGGGAAGCCTGGAAAGCCCGTCGTCAGAACTCCAACAAGGCCTGAATTATGGCGTGCTCTCCTGAAATTATTCACGAATTGACCCGGCTTCTCGGGTCGGAGTTGGTTCTTACTGCCGCCGAAGACCTGTTGGTCTATGCCTTCGACGGCACGGCCGCACTCACCCAACAACCCGGTTGCGTGGTGTTCGCCCGAGATACGGCCGATATCCAGGCTGTCTTGCGCTTGGCACAACGGACCCAGACGCCGGTGGTCACGCGGGGTTCTGGGACGGGCCTGAGTGGAGGGTCTTTGCCAGTGCCGGGATGCATCGTCCTGTGCACGGTGCGCATGAACCGCATCCTAGAGGTGGACCCGGCCAACCTGACGCTCCTGACCGAGCCCGGGGCCACCACCTTGCAAATTGCCGAGGCGGCCGCCGCCGTTGGTTTGTTTTATCCGCCGGATCCGGGGTCGATGAAAATTAGCACCATCGGCGGCAATGTGGCTGAGAATTCCGGGGGTCTGCGCGGGCTCAAATACGGCATCACCCGCAACTATGTCATGGGCTTGGAAGTCGTGCTGCCCGACGGAGAAATCCTTTTCACGGGCAACAAATGCGTGAAGGACGTGGCTGGGTATTCTCTAAAGGACTTGTTTATCGGCAGCGAAGGGACCTTAGGGGTGATCACCCGGATCCTCTTGCGACTGATTCCGCAACCGGCGGCCAAGCAGACGCTGGTGGCCACCTTCGACGCGATGGACGCCGCGGCTCAGACGGTGTCCGACATCATCGCCGCCAAGATCATTCCCTGTACTTTGGAGTTTCTCGACCGCACCACCCTCCGCTGCGTGGAAGACTACGCCAAGATCGGGTTGCCCGACTGCGAGGCGCTGCTGTTGATGGAGACCGACGGGCATCCGGCCCAGGTGGCTGACGAGGCGGCGCGCATGGAGGAGATTGCCCGGGCCAACGGGTGTCTGGCGATTCGGCGGGCCGCCGACGAGGCCGAAGCCAATGCGCTGGCGGGTGCCCGACGCTCAGCCTTCAGTGCACTGGCCCGGGTGGCGCCGACGACCATTCTGGAGGATGCCACCGTGCCTCGCAGCGAACTGGCCCGGATGATCCGCTTTGTGGATCAAGTGGCCAAGAAGCACCGGCTTCGCATCGGCACCTTCGGGCACATGGGCGATGGCAACTTGCATCCGACCTTCCTGACGGATGAGCGGAATACCGAAGAAATGCATCGGGTCCATCTGGCCTTTCGGGAAATTTTCGATGAGGCCATCCGCCTCGGAGGCACCATCACCGGCGAGCACGGCGTCGGTGTGGCCAAGAAGGAGTTCCTGCCGAAGTTTCTGGGCGATGCTTCGATGCGGGTGATGCGGGGTCTACGACGAGAACTCGATCCCCAGGGCATTCTCAACCCGGGCAAGATGTTTGATATGGAATGAGTTTGGATCGCCCCATCACCGGCAACGGGCCTGCTCCTTCAATCGCTCGACAGAAAGCGTTGCTGACCTTGTTGGCTGATGAGGACCGCGGGGTTGTTGAGGCGATTCGAGAGCAGTTGGCGCCGCGAGGACGCCCCCAGGCTTGGTTGAAGGCGCACCGGGTGCACGACGACCCGGTGATCCGGGCTCGGGTCCGCGAGTTGTGGGACGCTCAGGCTCGGATAGATGCCGACCGGGAGTTTCTCGAATTTTGTGCGGGGCACGGCGAGCACTTTGACCTGGAGGAGGCTGTTTGGAGATTAGCCAAGACGCGCAATCCCGAGGCTCCCATTGAGGCTTACCAAGCCCAGTTGGACTGGTGGGCCCAGGCGGCAGAGCCCGCGGTGGAATTGGCTTCAGACGGAGGAGGGGTGATTTCAGCCCTCAATGCGGTGCTCTTCGGGGAACAGGGTTTCCGGGGCGATACAGAGCACTTCTTTGATCCGGAGAACAGCTACTTGGACCGGGTGATCGACCGTCGGCGGGGCATTCCTATTACACTGTGTTGCCTCTATCAGTTCGTGGCCCGTCGCCTCGGCCTTCCGGTGGTGGGCATTGGTATGCCTGGGCATTTTCTGTGTCGCTATCAGGATGCCCAGGGGGAGTGGCTGATCGACGCCTTCCATGGTGGGCGACTGGTGACCCGATCTGAGGCCCGTCAACGCTTAGCCTATTTTGCTCTACCTGATTCTGACAGCGCCATTCTGCTGCAGCCCATCTCTCCCCGACGTTGCCTTCAGCGGATGATTGCCAACCTGCACGTGATCTATCAGGAACGCCGCGATGCGGTCGAGGCGAGGCGCCTTCAGCAGTATCTAGTGCTGCTTTCGAGGTGAGGACCGCTGAGTTAGGAACGGATCAATCGAGGCCGATGATGGCCGGGTTGCCGTAAAGCGTGAAGCTACCCACCCGCTCAATCCGAAGATTGAGGAGTTGACCCTGATGCCGGGGCGATCCTTCAAAGACGGTGATTTTGTTGGTTCGGGTCCGGCCTTCGTAGCGTGCGGGGTTGCGATGGCTGGGGCCCTCGACCAACACCTCCACTAAGCCGCCCACCAGGGCCTCGAACTTGGCCATAGCGATGCGGTTGATCTCGGCCAAGAGCCGTTGATGGCGCTCCTCGATCACCTCTTCTGCTATCTGATCGGGCATCGCGGCCGCCGGGGTATCCCGCCGCTGGCTGTACTTGAACAGGAAGGCCTGATCGAACTGGACCTGCTGGCACAGAGAGAGCGTCTCCTGGAAGTCTTCTTCGGTCTCGCCGGGGAAACCCACGATGATGTCGGTGCTGACGCCCATGTCAGGACGGACTGCGCGGAGCTTCGCAATAATCTCCAGGAAGCGTTCTCGGGTGTATCCCCGGTGCATGAGTTTGAGCAGGCGGTTGGATCCGCTTTGGACGGGCAAGTGCGCGCTCTCCACCAGTTTCTGGAGGCGACCGTAGGCTTCTACAAGGTCGTCGCCGTAGCCCTTAGGATGGGGCGAGGTGAAACGGATGCGATCGATGCCTTCGATGGCGTGGACCGCTTCGATGAGTTGGACAAAGGCGCTGCGGCCGTCCTGCACCGGGTACATCCGGCGGCCATAGCTGGTGACAATCTGGCCAAGCAAAGTGACCTCGCGGACCCCGCGTGAGGCCAGTTCTTGGCACTCGGCGACGATATCCTCCAAGGGGCGGCTCCGCTCCTCACCCCGGGTGGAGGGCACAATGCAAAAGGTGCAGTGCTGGTTGCACCCTTGCATGATGCTGACAAAGGCTGTGACCGGTCGGGAATCGTTGCCAACGCCATGACCCAGATGCTCGCGGATGGCCGACTCGCTGCCGGGTTCATCGGCCGTGTCCACGACCTTGTCGCGCGAACCGGACAGCAGCGCATCGAGGTATTCCCCGGTTCGGTGAGTTTTCTGTGTCCCGAGTACGAGGTCGACTCCGGGCAATTGGTCGATGAGTTCGCTCCCCCGGCTCTGGGCCATGCAGCCCAAGAAGCCGAAGATCTTTTTGTTCCCGCGCTTGCGGTCTGCACCGATGACATTCTGCATCCGGCTCAGGGCCTTCTGTTCGGCCATGTCGCGAACACTGCAGGTGTTGAGCAGGACGACGTCGGCCTCGCTCTCCGTGGGAGCCAGGGAGTAGCCGCGGGCCAAGAGTTGGACCGAGACAGCCTCGCTGTCCCGTTCGTTCATCTGGCAACCGTAGGTCTTGATGTAAACGCTGGGCATGGTGTCGAACGACAGAGGTCACGATATCCCGGTAGGCTCCGGGATGCCACGATCAAGCGCGCATTCTCCGGGAGGTCCAGTAAACCGCTGTTGGCCAATGGAATCGTTCCAGACTAGTATTCCCTTAGATGGGAACCATTGGGGAAATGATCGAATTGCCCGGACTGAAAGTTACGGTGGACCGGCTGCTCTACCAGCGTCTCCGGGCTGACCAGTCCGACAAGCCGCACTCGTTCATCTATTTCATTTCCATCCATAATGACTCTCCGGTTCCGGTGACCATCCGTGGGCG
>JBDKKQ010000017.1:0-4002 GCA_039796015.1 Verrucomicrobiota bacterium | reverse complement strand
AGTTTTGCTGTGGCCCTCGATTCCGAGGGCGGCACGGTGGCGGTTGCTCGGGCCAATCGGGTCAGCGTAATAGAGGTAGCCACCGGCAAAACGGTGGGGCTCTTGCAAGACCCGTCCCTCGATGGGGCCAGCCAGCGCGATGTGGTCGGAGCTCTGGCCTTCAGCCCTGATGATCAATGGCTGGCGACGGCCGGATTCCGCGAGGTGCGTTTGTGGCAACGGCGTCCGGTGACCGTTGAGTCGATGGTGTCTGTTCCAGCCAAGTCGTCTTGGGTGGCGGCCTCTTTTTCGCCGGATGGCACTGCGGTGGCCTCGGTGACGGCCTTGGGGTTTTTGGAAGTCCGTTCCAATCCGTGGTCGCGTGCGCTGGGTGCAGGGTCGCTGAAGGGGGCGTCGCCGAGCACCTCGTTGTCGAAAGTTCGGCTTGGGTGGTCTCCCGATGGGCGCTGGTTGGCGGTCGTCTCCGGTCGTGAGTGGTGGAACGTTTCGATCACCAAGACGGGGCTATCGTTTTCCAAGGCGATGGCACTGCCGGTCGAACCGACAGGAATGGCCTGGGTTCCTGGAGAAGATCAATGGTGGGTGACCTATGGTTCTGCCCATGCGGCTCAGCGGTTGCGACGAACCGGTGATGGCTCGGGAAGCGGAAACTGGGTGCTCGAAGACGCTCCCGGAATCCCTTCATCGGTAAGCATACTAACGGCGGACACCGCGACGGGAGGTACACTTTGGTTGTCGGATTCCAATGGGGTCGTCCAAAAATGGACTCAAGGTCCGGCCACTCAGCGGCGGTTGTCCGCTCCGGTCCGGTCTTTGCTTTGGGATCGGTCGGGATCCAATGGGATTGCACTTCTGGCGGATGGTTCCGCGGAGACGATCTTCCGCACACTTTCCCTCACCAATGGGGCCCGCATGGCAGGCGATCCCCGACTCTCGGTCGAGGTGGCGCGGGAGGAGGCGGAGTTGGGGCGGAGTAAGTTGGAATTGACCGCGGCAGGAACTTGGATCCAAGAGGCCCAAACGGCGGTGACCAACGCTCAGACTGCTTTGGGCAAAGCGCGTGAGAAGCGCGATCTCGCCACAAAAACGCTTTCTGAACGGGAGAAGGAGTGGTCGGACCAGAATGCTCTCGCTGCCACGGCCACTCGGGAACGGGATTCGGCTGCGGCTGAATTGACCAAGATCCAGGCGGAATCTCAGGAGGCCAGCAATTCGGTGAAGCAGGCGACTGCCCTAGCCAAGGGATCGCCTGAATTAGCGTTGAAGGCCTTGGACGATGTCATCGCGAAGGCTGTGGTGTTGGGCCGTCGCAAGGCTGCGTTGGAGCGAGCCGAAATCGAAGTTCCGCCGCGTCGCAAGAAGGCTGAGGAGCAATTGGCGACCGCTCAGAAAAAGGCAGGCGAGCTGAAGGGGACGCTCGACAAGGCTCGCATCGCGGCTGAAGGCGCTGTGCAAGATGTTGTCCTCGCGGAGAAAAACGTCGGGACGACGACGGCTTCCGTGGCCTCGACCCAGGCCGAAAAGACGGTGGCTCAAGAGCGGGTGAGTCGATCGGAGGCCCGGATCCAGGCGCTTCAGGCTCAATGGAATCGATCCAAGTCCCAACCCTTCCAGAGTGCTGCCGTGTCCCCCTCGGGAGGGGCGCTGTTAACGGTGGGTGCCGATGGATTGTGGACCCAGTGGCATTCGGACCTCGGCAGAGCCGTGAGCACCTTTGCTGTCGGTCAAGGAGCGCCGCTGGCCTTGGTGGCTCTGAGTGAGGACGAGTTTTTGGCCGCGTTCCCGGATGGCCTCAGCCGTATCCAGACTGCACGCCCGTGGTTCCTGCGGCAGACCTTGGCGGGGACACCCCTGGCTCCCGCCTTTGCTGACCGTGTTAACGCGCTGGCCTTCAGTCCGGATGGCACCCTGTTGGCGACCGGTGGCGGTGAGCCCTCGAGGTCCGGCGAAGTTAAATTGTGGAAGCTGCCCGATGGCTCGGTCGCTCAGGATCTGGGAAGCCTGCACAGCGATGCGGTGACTTCATTGGCGTTTTCACCGCGCGGTGACCGCTTGGCGAGCGCCGGGGCCGATCGATTTGCCAGGATCACCGTGCTGACGACCAATAAACCCCGCTTCAATCTGGAGGGACACACCCACCATGTCATTGGAGTGGCTTGGGCTCCCGACAGCAGCGTCTTGGCGACCGCTGGAGCCGAGGGAACGGTCAAGTTGTGGAATCCTCGCACCGGTGAACGTCGCAAGAATATCGACGGCTTTGGCAAAGAGGTGACCGGACTTCAGGCAGCCGGTCAGGCCTTGCGATTTGTGGCTGTGAGTGGTTCGGGCAAGGGTCGCGTGTTCAAGGCCGATGGTGAGACACTGCGAGACCTCGCCGCTGTACCTGAGTACCTCCAGGCCCTCTCGGTGAGTCGCAATGGACGGTGGGTCGTGGGTACCGATGATCGCGGAATTGTTCGAGTCTGGGATGCCGAGACCGGTCAACTGAGACAGAGTTGGGAGCCGTGAACCGCAAACCGTGTGAGACTTGTTTGCGATACCTTGTCTGTGTTCGTTCAGCTTCCTTTGACCCGGCGCATCGGATCTGCATTCTTGGCGTCAATTCTCCATGTACCTTGCCGAACTCACTTCGCCGCAGTTAGCGGCCTTGCCGCGCGAGACACCGATTGTCTTTCCCATTGCCGCGCTCGAGCAGCACGGCGGGCATTTGCCGGTGCTCACCGACACCCAACTCGTGGGCGAAGTGGTGCGTCGGGCCGAGTTGGCGCTGTCTCAACAGGTCGTGTTCGCTCCGGTGCTCTGGCTGGGTAATTCGGATCATCACCTCGATTTTCCGGGGACCCTTTCGGCGCCGCCTCGTCCGTATTTAGACCTGCTCGTGGGCCTTGCGGAGAATGTGGTGAGGCACGGATTCAAGCGGGTGATCTTCCTTAACGGCCACGGGGGCAATGATGTTCCGGGCCGTCAGGCGGTCTTTGAATTGCGCCAACGTCATCGGGACACGGAGGGTTTGCTGCTGCTCATGGCAACTTACTGGAGCCTGGGTGGAAGACCCTTCGAGCGGTCCGTGGCCGGGGGATGGGTGCAGCAGGAGATGGGGCATGCCTGTGAGTGGGAGACCTCGATGATGCTGCGATTGGACCCCGCCAAAATGGGACCCTACGCCTCATTGGACCCCGTGGATGCGACGCCCCCGTTCCATCCGGCCCATCGGGGTTGGGTCACCCGCGAACGGACCTCCACTGGCCACATTGGTCAGCCCGCGGCCGCGTCACCCGAAAAAGGTGAGGTGCTCTTTGAAGTCTTCTCCGCCGATGTGATCCGCTTGCTGGAGCGGGTCCGCCGGTGGGACGGAGTCTCCTGGTCGGAAGCCTAAGGTGCCATGACCGCCCTTCCTCCATCGGGTTCGCGCGGGGCCGTCTGGAAGTGGTCGGTGTGCGGCATGTTGTTGCTGGCTTCGGCCATCAATTACATGGACCGGCAGACGTTGTCTGGGCTGTCGGTGCGAATTACTCAGGAGTTTGCCATGACCAAGACCCAGTATGGTCAGGTCGAGGCGGTCTTCGGTTATTCCTTCGCCGCGGGATCTCTGGTTTTCGGGTGGATGGCCGACCGCTTTGCGGTGCACCGCGTTTATGCCGCCGTACTGGCGCTCTGGTCGCTGGTCGGGATGAGCACGGGTTGGGCTCAAAATCATCAGGACCTGCTGATTTTTCGCGGTCTGCTGGGTTTTTTCGAGGCCGGGCATTGGCCCTGCGCGGTGCGTATCACCCGTTCGCTGCTCGATGAGCGACAGCGCTCGCTGGGCAATGGCCTGCTCCAAAGTGGCGCGACTGTGGGGGCGATCCTCACCCCCTTGGTATTGCCATTGTTGCTCGGGGTCGGATCTGCCGACGGGACGGGTGCCTGGCGTCCTCCGTTTTTCTTGTTGGGTGCGGTCGGGCTGCTGTGGCTCATCCCATGGTTTGCCTTGGTACGTTCCGGTGATTTGCGTTCCGGGGC
>JBDKKQ010000016.1:0-3403 GCA_039796015.1 Verrucomicrobiota bacterium | reverse complement strand
TGGGCGGGGGATTCAGCCCGCGGGCCGACAAAGGCACAATTATCCTCCGGCGCAAAGGGCAGGTGACCACCTATTCTAAGAAGCAGTTGGACAAGGCCTACGCCAAAGGTGAGCGGGTGATGATCGAGCCCGATGACACGCTAGAGGTTCGGGAGAGCATCCTTTAATTTGTTTATTTAATTTACCATGGAGGAGCAATTTCAATCCCAGCAGGGGAATTCGATGAGCGGAGCAGATCCGTCCATCAATCTAAGGCAGTATTGGCATGTCATTCTTGAGCGCCGTTGGCTCATCGTGGCGACGTGGTCGGTGTGTATTATCGCTGGCGTGCTGTACGCGTTCCAGGCGACACCGATGTTTAGAGCCATCGCCCGGCTTCAAATCGATCCGGAGAACCAAGGCGTGCTGAACCTGAACAGCCTGGCTCTGGGCAATTCGGATCAAAACTACCTGACGACGCAGTACCGGAATCTCGAAAGTCGCAGCCTGATCCTTGCGGTGATGAACAAGCTCAAGCTTGAAACGGAGGATGAGCGCTACACCAAGTCGGTCGACAAGGTCACGGCCGTAACCAAGGACATTAAAATTGTTCCGATCCGTCTGAGCCGCTTGGTGGAGGTTCAAGTGACGCATCCCAAGGGTGAACAGGCCCAACGAATCGCGGATACGATTCTCCAAGTCTTCTTGCAGCAGAACTTGGACGACAAGAAGAGCAAGGCGCTTCAGGGGCTCAAAATCCTGGAACAGGAAGCCACAGGCAAGGAGGTCGAATTAGAGGCTCTTCAGGGTAAGCTCCAGAAGTACCGCAAGGACAAGGGAATGGTTTCCTTGAAAGATGCGCAAAACATCGATGCGGCCACGATGCGCGACCTGAAGATCGCTTACGAAACCTTGCGTTCAACGGCCGACGTTGCAAAACAGATTGCCCAGCAGGCCCAGGAGTGGGTGGCCGCTGGAAAAGACATCACCGACTTTGCTCCTCTGGCCAAGGATGAGCAGGTGGCCTACTTGCGCAAACAGGTCAACGAGAACAGTTCTAAGCTGGCCGGTCTCCGGACCAAATACCGTGAGCGGCACCCCAGGGTCATCCAGCCGGCAACCCAGTTGCAGGCCGACACTCAGAAGCTGCGCGATGAATCTGAGCGAGCCCTTCAGGGTATTTTCCAGATGGCCGAGTTGGAGAAGAGTCGGGAGGTCGAGGCCCTGCGGAAATACACGGAGTCGGTGGAGCGAGTGTTCGCCCTGGATGAAGCCAAGATCAGTTACGACATCATGGAGCAGCAGCTCAAGCGGGTTGAGGGCTTCTACCAGACCATCCTGACCAAGGCGAAGGACTTCGATATTGGAGCCAAAGATCTTCTGCAAAATATGAAGGTTCAGGATCCAGCCTTCGCGCCGCTGAAGCCAGTGAGCCCCAATAAACCCCTGATCTTTGTGGGCAGTGTCGTCGGCGGTTTGGCTGTGGCCCTGGGCTTGGCGCTGTTCTTCAACTTCCTCGATGATTCCATCAAGAGCCAGGAGGACGTGGAGAATATCCTGCACCTGCCGTTCTTGGGCTACATTCCCAACATCAAGTCGATTAGCATCGTTGAGCGCGACCTTCAGTCCCACCTGCACCCGACCTCCAGCCCGGCCGAGGGTTTCCGGACCCTACGTGCGGCCATTTCGTTGGCCAAGAATGCCGATAAACTCCGGGTGATGGCCTTCACTAGTACGATCCCTTCCGAGGGCAAATCGTTGGTGGCTTCCAACTTCGCGATCGTCACCTCGCAAACGGGTCTCAAGACGCTGTTGGTCGACGCAGATCTCCGCCGTCCGTCGGTTCACAAGGCTTTCCAGCTGCAGAGCCCCGTGGGTCTTTCCGCTTACCTTTCGGGACGCACCGACAACTTCAGTGAATTTGTCCATACCACCGAGGTTCCCAACCTCGACGTCATTTGCTGCGGAGCGGTACCGCCCAACCCGTCCGAGTTAATCGGATCCAACCGCATGGTGCGTTTCCTCGAAGAGGCTTCGCGGCGCTACGATCGGGTGATTCTGGACTGCCCGCCGGTATCGGCCGTGTCCGACCCGCTCATCGTAGGTGCCATGGCCGATGGCATGGTGTTCGTCACCAAGTTTAATAAGATCCGTCGCGAGCATGCGTTGCGGTCCGTGCAGCGGATCCAAGATTCAGGCATCCACTTGGTGGGCTTGGTGCTCAACGACATCGACTTCGAGGGTAAGGATTCGTACTACTACAGCTACCACTACTACCAGAACCAGTACTACTCCTCGCACTATCGCAATAAGTCGGCTGATGAGCCGGCCGACAAGAAAGCGGTTTCGGAAAAGTCCAAATCAGCCTGATCCGATCGATTTATCTCGATTTAGACAAAACGGCGCGGAGGACTCCGCGCCGTTTTTCGTGCATGCGTCCGGCAGGGCGCACTCTCCAACGGGTTGAAGTTCCGAACAGGCCCGACAAGGGGAACTGCATGGCTGATCCAGAAACTCTGGCTCTGGGTTTCTGAGCAACTGGTTCTTCGGTTGGATGCTGGCCTTGGCCTCCGAGAAGTATCCTCGAAGGGCGTTGAAGAAAAAATCACCCAGCCAACCTACTGACTCACTGGAAAGAGCGAGGAACCGAATTACTTCCTTCGGAGGAGAGTCGTTTGCTCGGGCTGTGCCGTGAAGGAGGCCTCATGGCCATCCGGCCATCGGATCCGTGCCTCTGAAATCTTGCTGCGTCCCAAGCCAATATTGATGGGGAGTTCGCTCTGCGAGAGGTAGCTCTTGGTGGGCATGACTTGACGCGAAATGCGGCGTCCATCCTCGGTGCGCAGGTGGATCCAGGCTCCGATGGCTTCAGGATTGCCTCCTGGCCCGATTACTTGCAGTCGGACCCAATGGTTCCCCAGGGCTTGGTCATTGCGGAGCAGCAGCGGGGACCCATGTATTTGGGTCATGACCACGTCGAGGTCTCCGTCCCGATCAAAATCTGCATAGGCCGATCCGCGACCTACGATGGGTTGGAAGAGGTCTTCACCGGCTTCGGCAGCCGTGGCGCTGATGAACGTTTGATTGCCTCCGCCGTTCCAGAAGAGTTGGGCCGGTTGCCGGTAGTGGACATTGGCTTGCACCTTCTCGATGTCGTCTTCGATATGTCCGTTGGTGGTCAGTACATCGAGCCGTCCATCCAGGTCATAGTCGAAAAAAAAGAGTCCAAACTTGAGGAGCAGTCGGCTCGCCGGCCCAAGGCCTTCCGTAATGGCCTCGTCAGCGAACACCAAGGTGTCTTTCGTCGGTTGGGCCACATAGAGGGCATTCATTTCATTGGCGAAATTGCCGATGGCGATGCCCAGCGCGCGGTCAGGACGAAAACGTGCTGCGTCGATGCCCATGGCCCCGCGAGTTTGCCCGT
>JBDKKQ010000015.1:0-5136 GCA_039796015.1 Verrucomicrobiota bacterium | reverse complement strand
GTGAAGTGACACCACCAGGTGCCGTGGTTGCTCCAGAGGTGGTGGTTGGGGTTGCTCTCTGGGATACGTATTGATGTGTGCATGGCTATTTTCTGCCTGACTGGCACACACCCAGAGCCGTGTTTAAAAGACGAAGGCCGTCGCTCGATTTAAACGAGACGACGGCCTTCACACAGGAGTTATTATTTTGATTCAGGCTTTCGCCTGCACATCGGAAACCCTTGCGGGCTTCCAAAGCACCTTTCCCAAAACTCTGGGCAGGTCGCTGGTCAGCGGATTTCTCTCCGCTGACGCTCTGGATGCGTCTCGTTCAGACAACTTAAAGAAACCACAAGCAATGGCCCGGGGCAATCCAGCAGTGTGTCATAAGACGAGACACCAAGATTTTGCCCCAGCAGAACCCGGAGGCTGAACCATTTTGAGCCCTACCGCTGCAACTCGAGCCGAGTTATTCTGGCTCCCAAGATTGCCTCCTAGGGTCCAACGCGGATGTGATCAAACACGGCATGGTGGACAATCGGCGTAGCCGAGGGGATGGAGTAATGCACGAAGCCTATCTCCATCTGATCGGGCAATTTTGGGAAGTTGACCGTCTTGAGGGTCTTCCACTCCATGCCGTCGCTGGAGGCATACGTGGTGATGTCCCCTCCACGCCTCACTAGCTTCATCCACTTGAGATTTGAACCGATGTTGCCGGAGGGTTGGTTGCCCGCGCCATCGATCATGGTGCTATCGCAATGCCGTGTCGCTCCGCTGCTGGCCCCCATGATCGCAGAGAATGGAATATCCCGCCCACCGAGCGGTTCACCCGGGCGCGCGTTGACGTTGGCCCGTAGGATAATGCCCGAAAACCAGTTGGCCGAATCCACAGGGCGCGAGCCGTCTGGAGTCGCTTCGTCACGCGTAATGTCCTTCAGGTGGGCAATCAGGGTCACGTCCCCGGTGTGCACACGGGTGTAAAGCCCCATCGACTCTCCGACGAGCTTCACCTCGTCGTGACTGTGCTCCACGGCGACCGGGTAACTATGATGCTCCAGCGACGAGAGTCGGTACCCCTCACGCTCAGGTCTTGCGGCCTTTTGCGTCACGACAACCGGCGCGCTATCCACGGTTCGATTGCCATCGTAGACCAATCGAGCGCGCACCGTGCGTGACGTGCCCGACCAGATTGGTGCAGTCACCGATTCGGTCGCGTTGGACACCGTCGCCAGCAAGTACGAGAGCGTCTTGCCGCCCTGCCACGCGAAGTAGTCGAAGCTCGGATTCTCTCCATAATATTCCACCCGCTCGATTCGGTGAGTACCCGTGTTGAGCTTGCACGAAAGCGTTACGCTCGCATCGGTCGAGCAAACGGGTACGACGGTGATTCGAGGATCTTGCGGTTCCGCACGGCGGCGAAAAGCTTCGGCCGGAATCGGGCACTCAGGACTCCCCGGCTTCGACCACGATAGCTGGAGGAAATCGTCAGGCTGCTGCGACTGTTTGGGCCCCTGCACATACAGCAGGCGAAACGCGTGCAATCCCGCGCGCAACGACAGCGCTTCGGAGTAGTGGGCAATGGACCGGTAGCCGTCCGCATCGACCACCAACCGATCATCCAGCATCAATTTCATGCCGCTGGCTCCGGTGAGTGAGAACGTATAAAGCGCGTCTTCCGGGGCCATCAGAAACCCGGTGAACTCCAACGCGTAGCCCTCCCGACGCAGACGTGGGGTGATGTCCGGAGTCGCTACTGCACCCTGCCGAGTCGGGTTTAGTTTGGAAAAATCGGGCAATTTCCTCCAATCCTGCGACTGCGTTGTTTCGAAGTATTTGTAGGTCAGTCCGAGTGTTGCCGACGCTGAGTTCGCTCGTCCCAGCGCGGGTTGGGAGACGCTACGTGGAACCTTCACGGTGACCGGAGCCGAGCTATTGCCGAAGACATCGTTGATTTGCAGGCGAGCTTGGAGAGAGCGCCTCGGGGCTGCCGGCAAGTCGAACACACACATCCGCTTTTCCGGGTCATTGCGCTTTTCTGTGGCCACCACCCGCTCGCCATCCAGGAGGCTCACCTGATAACCCAGTTGAGGCGATGACTTGGTACCTATTTTCCATCGCACCACCACGCGCCTGACACCGATTTCTGGCGTTACCGATTCAACCGCGATGGGGTCAAAAAAGTCCGGCTCCGACGGTTGCTCGAGAACCCTGCGGCCTTCGCTCACTTCCCCCTGTTTGGGTCTACCTGTTGAAGGATCTATTTCATTGGCCGTGGTTTCCATGAGCACCGAGCGCTTGTCGCCTGAGAGCGTCAGTTGGACGGTGTCATCCTTTGCACTGGAGGCATTGAATTCGGCCTCGGAAGTCCACTGACCACTCCGCCGCGCATAACTATTCCGGACCTCCATCGCGCTCTTGAGACTGGCTCTCGGCGTGAAGCGCTCGTGAAAACCTCCCATATAATTGAAGCCGGTGAGCTCGGCCGGAAACTTGAAGGTCGCCAGGTGAAACCACTCGCCCGTCTCGAGCGACTTCATCCACACACCGGCAAAACCCTCACCCGGCGATGGTGAGGTTGACGTCCAGACGCGGTGGACAAACCGATACCATTGGTTCGGCTTGAACTCCGTGTCCGGCCACTTGCCTTTGATTCCTCCGGACGAACCTTCCCAGTTCGACCGTTTCCAACTCATGTGCGGCCCCGCATGGACGAAATCTATACCGCTGGTTGGTGCCCCTTTCCCGGCCATCTGCCACGAGGCATATTGCAGCAATGTCAGCCCCGTTCTCCGCTCGGTCACAACTCCTCCGTAGTATTGGGCCCGCCAGCCTTCCTTCGACAGAGCGTCCTGAGGGTAGGTCGCGATATAAGTTCCATCCGTCCAATAAGGATACCGCGCATCGAAGACGATCACCTCCTGAGGTTGCGCAGTGTCGCGTGTGATCCGGAGGTAGCTTGCACGCGCTGGCGACAGGCCAATGAGTACGATGAGCAGCAAGGTCAGTGGTAGGACTCGCATGGGCGTGAGGATGGAGCGACACCCTAAGGCTACGAGACCACCGGTTGCAATCAGACCTCCCACCGTGCCAGTCATGCGTTTATAGAACCAGCGAAGGAAACCTAACTACCTCTCCGCCCTCATCGGTAATGCGCTTTAATTGGACCGAATCTAATTCATGCGGCCCGATGGATGGCCGTAATGATTCCCCTTTCCCGTCGCAATCTCAGGCCGCTGAATCGAGTCCCATGATGGACACCACAGGCATGCCACAACCGGTCCGTCTCGCTCGTCATGCGATGGCGACCCGCTTCGAGTGGGTGCTTTGGGGACAGGCTCCGGAGCGGTTGCGTGCCGCCGGTGAGGAGGCTCTGGACGAGGTCGACGCACTCGAGTCGGCCCTGAGCCGATACCGGGAATCGTCGGACATCGCCCGGGTGAATGCCGGAGCCGCCGGGGGGGCAGTCCGTGTGTCGCCGAGCACCTTCCGATTACTCGAGCGGGCCCGAGTCCTTTCCGAGGTCACCGATGGGGCCTTCGACATCACGGTCGGAGCTCTGTTGCGGGCCTGGGGGTTCGTCGGTGGCACTGGCTCAAGGCCTTCACCAGAGGCGGTGCGTCAGGCCCGCGACGCCTCAGGGTGGCACCGGGTCCGTCTCGATGGCTCGGCGTTCTCGGTGACCTTCGATCATCCCGGTGTAGAACTCGACTTGGGCGCCCTCGGCAAGGGACACGCCCTCGACCGGGCCCTCGACCTACTGACCGAGGCCGGCGTGCCGCACGCGCTGTTGCACGGGGGCACCAGCAGCATCCTCACTCGCGGTTTGGCTCCGGACGGACGCGCTTGGCGAGTGGGTCTGCCGGGCCCTCAGGATTCCGAACCAGGAAAAACGGGCTCGGCCGCACTTTCTGGCGCTCCCTCGGTGACACATTCGCTCGAACTCCGCGACGAATCTCTCTCGGTCTCGGCCGTCTGGGGCAAGTCGTTCACCGAAGGCGGCCAGCAACTCGGTCATGTGCTCGATCCGCGCACAGGTGAACCCGTTCGGCGAGCTCGCTGTGCGGCGGTCGTGGGGCCCGAGGCTGCGGTCTCTGACGCCTTGTCCACCGCCCTGCTCGTCCTAGGCCCTGAGGGTCGGCCGCTGATCGAAGCGAACATTCCCGGTTACCGCTGCATCCACCTGGAGTAACTCTCTTGCTGAATGCCGTAATCGGAACCGGCCAAAGCCCGGGCTGTGTCCGGCCCTGCGGTGTCTACGAGAAGCCTGTGGATTAATTTCAGCCTCCCCCGGAAATCAGCCCAACTTCGGGAAGAACCGCCGGGCCGTGGCGCAAGTTTCGGCAGACAGTGCTTCGAGGCTCAGACTACGGGCGTCGGCGATGGCGACGGCGACTTGAGCCACGTAGGCAGGTTCACAACGCTTGCCGCGGAACGGAACCGGGGCCAGGAACGGGCAATCGGTTTCCAGCATGAAGTGGCCCCCGATCACAGCCGCGGCCGCCTCGCGCACATTCACGCCGTTCTTAAAAGTCGCGATGCCGGTGAAGCTGGCCAGCGACCCGAGCGCCTCGACCTCGCGAAGCTCAGGCACCGAACCCACCCAGCAATGGAAGACGCCCTTCACGCGCGCAGCGTAAGGCCGAAAGACCTCTAGGGTCGGCGCGAAGGAGTCGCGGGTATGGATGATGACGTTGAGACCCAGTTCGGCGGCCACCTCCAACTGCTGCTCGAACAGCGAGGCCTGCTTGCGACGATTGGCGGCATCGGCCACCGGTTCTGGCTCGGGCTCACCGGGGCGGCGGAAGAAATCGAGACCGGTTTCGCCGATGGCCACTACCTTGGGATGCCGCGCCAAATCACGCAGCATGGGCCGAATTTCATCGGGCGACTCGTCCATGTGACCTGGATGGACGCCCACGGCCGCAAACACCGACGGAAAACGCTCTGCGATGGCCACGGCCCGGGCGCTGCCTTCGAGAGTAGTCCCGATGGTTACAATTCGCGTGATGCCCGCCGCTGTGGCGCGCTGGACCACGGCTTCCAAGTCCTCGACGTAATCGGGGAAGTCCAAATGGGCGTGCGTATCGAAGAACTCGGTCATTCGTCATTGAGAGTGCATGGAACGCTCTGAAGGGATCAATAGAGGGCTCACCTCTC
>JBDKKQ010000014.1:0-4570 GCA_039796015.1 Verrucomicrobiota bacterium | reverse complement strand
AGCCTTTAGACTTTCAGCAATTCCTTGGGGATTTCCACGCGGCTCCCCTTGAGGACGGCTTCTTGGGCCTTGGCCGCCATGACCACGGCGCGGTAGCCCACCTCGGCACTGGCCTCGGGCTTGGTGCCGTCGTTGACGTGTTCGACAAATTTTTCCAGCGCGTAGCGGACCGGGGAATCGGTCTCCGACGCCGCTTCGGCCGGCTTTTTGCCCTGGGCCAAGATCTTGGTGGCATTGGCCACGAGGGCGATGCCGGAGTCGGTCAGGAAGTCTTCCTTGCGAGCGTACACTTCCCAGCCCAGCAGTTCGGCGTCGGACTCTTTGAACATCCACGCCCGGTTGTCACGGATGAGCACCGCCGCCGAGGCGCCAAAATAGATGTCGTGCTCGCCTTCGAACGAGTTGGCCAGAGTGGCGCTCCAGGAATGGCGGATGCCGTTGGCGAACTCCACCACGACATGGACCGTGTCGGCCACCTCGCGGTCGTCTTGCCATTGAGTAATGCCGCCGAACCCAGTCACCGAAACCGGGGTGCTGCCCAGGTACCATCCCGCCGTGTCGAGGCTGTGGATGCCGATCTCTCCGACGAGCCCCAGTGAGGTTTCCTTGTACAAGCGCCAGTTGAGGGCCTTTTCGCGGTCGGGGTTGGGGGAGGCCTTGCGCCAGCTGGTCTTTTTGTTCCATTGGCCACGACTCATCGACGGCTTTCCGGTGGCTCCAGTGCGGATGAACTTCAGCACATGATGGTGTTGGGGATTTTCACGGAACTGCATGCCCGACTGGAAAATTTGTTTGGCGGGCAGCGTAGCTGCGATTTGCGCGATGGCTCGGGCGTCGTCGATGGTGTGGGCGATGGGGGCCTCGAGGTACACGTGCTTGCCGGCCTTCATGGCGGCGATGGCCAGGTCGCGGTGCTGGTGCGTGGGCGTGGCAATGACCACGGCCTGGACGTTCGCGTCGGCCAAGAGCTCTTCGGCTGTGGCGTAACCTTTGGCGGTGGGAGCGGTGTCGGCCGCCCGCTTCAGGGTCGACTTGTAATGATCACAAATGGCCACCACCGGCGCGTTGGGCAGCTTGCCCAGATGGGTGATGATCTCGCGCCCTTGGGGGCCGAGTCCGATGATGCCGAACTTTACGGGCGGGCCCAACGGCTTTTCCTTGTAGGTTGGATCGGCCTTGGGTGGGGGCAGTGTTTTGTCGCCGGCCGCCTTGTTGGCTTCTTCAGCGGTGATGGGAACGGCCCCCATCAGCGCCAGCATGCTGGCCATGGAGGCACCCTTGAAAAAGGTGCGGCGATTGAGATCCGTTCCGGTCGAGTCGTTCTGCATAGGAGAGTTGGTGAGAACCTTAAAGTGCTCGCCCCGGGAAGCAAACGGTTCAGAGCGTCTGAAAATTCATTCGTTCTCCTGCGGGCTTGGGCATGAATCGGGCCTTCGAGTGCCTTGCATCGATAAGTGGGTTAGGCCTGTTTGGAATTTACCTCCAACCACGCCCCGTAATCTCCCTCGGTCATCTCCCCGGCCGCCAGTGCCAGAGTGCGGAGAACCACATCCACTTCAGTCGCTGCGAATCGAAACCCGTTGAGTTCCAGAAACAGGATGGCGGCCGCGAAACCGATCCGCTTGTTGCCATCTAAGAACGGGTGATTTTTCGTCAAGCCGAAGCTGTAGCTCGCCGCGAGGTCGAACAGGGAAGGTTTGCTATACCTGAACAAGTTCCGGGGTTTGCCCAATGCGGAATCGAGCAACCCTTCATCCCGGATGCCTGCCAAACCACCGTGCTCGGCCAGCAGGCATTCGTGGAATGCGATCACAACATCCCTCCGGATCCAGACTGGTTCCCTCATTTGGCCAGTTCCCGCAGCGCATTGCGGTATCGTTGGGCGATCCCTTCGGCCATCGCCATCTGCTGGGCGAATGGGTCGTTGTTGGGCGTCACCCTGTAGCCTCCATCTGGGGATTCCGAAAAGACCAGCGTGTCGCCTTCATCGGCCTTGAGGTGAGCCAGCGCCTCTTTCGGTAGCACCAAACCCACCGAATTACCCACTTTGCGAAGTTTCAGTTCCAAAACCATGGTATGACCGTAGACACACGTGTGATCACGTCAAGCCGTTGGGTGCTTCAAGACCCAGCTCATTCCGCGAAGCTGAGCATTCCGGGGCTTTTGTCGGCCGGGCGCTGCTGTTACCTTATCTGCGCCTTGTCCGACAGCCTCTTTCAGCTCAAATCCGAGTACGAGCCGGCCGGTGATCAGCCGGCAGCGATCGTCAAGCTTGTCGCGGGGTTGCAGCGGGGGGAGCGCAATCAGGTGCTTCTGGGGGTCACCGGGTCGGGCAAGACCTTCACCATGGCCAATGTGGTGGCCCAGTTGGGGAGACCCACCTTGGTTTTGTCCCACAACAAGACCCTGGCGGCCCAGCTCTATGCGGAGTTCAAGAGCTTCTTTCCCGACAACGCCGTCGAATACTTCGTCAGCTACTTCGACTTCTACCAACCCGAGGCCTACATCCCGCGCACCGACACCTTCATAGAAAAGGACAGTAGCGTGAACGAGGAGATCGAGCGGTTGCGCCTGTCCACCATGAACTCGCTGCTGTCGCGGCGGGATGTCTTGGTGGTGGCTTCGGTATCGTGCATTTACGGCATCGGCGACCGGCGCGATTACGAAAGCATGGTGATTCCCCTGCGCATCGGTCAGTCGCTCAGCAGAGAGCAGTTGCTCGCCCGGTTGGTGGATCTCCAGTACTCACGCAACGATTTTGATCTTACCCGGGGCAAGTTCCGGGTCCGCGGCGACGTGATAGAACTGCATCCAGCCTACACCGAAGACGCCCTGCGCATTGAGTTCTTTGGTGAAGAATTGGAGCGGTTCACCCGCTTTGATCCGCTCACGGGCGACACTTTGGAATCGTTGGACGCCATCAACATCTTCCCGAGCAAGCAGTTCGCGACACCGCAGGAAAAAATTAATGCGTCCATTCTCTCTATTCGGGAAGAACTGGGTTTGCGCATCGCTGAGTTTGAAAAGGAGGGGAAACTGCTCGAGGCCCAGCGCATTAAAATGCGGTGCGAGTTCGATTTGGAGCAGCTGCAGGAACTTGGATTTTGCTCCGGCATCGAGAATTACTCCCGACATATTACCGGGCGGCCCAAGGGGTCTCGACCGGGCACGCTGATGGATTTCTTTCCGGAAGATTTCATACTCTTGATCGACGAATCCCACGCGACCCTGCCCCAGGTAGGAGGCATGCATGCTGGAGATTTAGCGCGCAAAACTGTTCTGGTGAATCATGGGTTTCGCTTGCCCAGCGCCCTCGACAATCGGCCTCTTAATTTCGAGGAGTTCCGATCCCTCATAGGGCAGGCGGTGCACATTAGTGCCACCCCGGGCCCGCTGGAAATGGGGTGGGCAGGGCCGACCAATGTGGCCGAGCAAATTGTCCGACCCACCGGGCTGGTGGATCCCATGGTGGAGATCAAGCCTCTGAAGGGCCAAATCGACGACTTGCTGCACGAAGCGCGGATCACGATCGAACGCGGCGAACGGGTGTTGGTGACTACCCTGACCAAGCGGACCGCCGAAGAGTTGACCGATTACCTCCGCGATCTCGGCGTGAACGTGCGCTACTTGCACAGTGAGATCGACGCCATCGAGCGGGTGGAGATCTTGCGGGCGCTGCGCAAAGGAGAATGCGACGTGCTCATCGGCATCAATCTTCTGCGCGAAGGGTTGGATTTACCGGAAGTCTCTCTGGTGGCCATCCTCGACGCCGACAAGGAGGGCTACTTGCGCAGTACCACCAGCTTGATCCAGACCGCTGGCCGGGCGGCTCGGCATCTCAATGGGCGAGTGATTCTCTATGCCGACAATCGCACCCAGAGCATTCAGAAGTTCCTGGCTGTGGCCGATTACCGCCGGGCAAAGCAAATGGCGCACAACAAGGCCAACAATATTACCCCGCGCAGTGTAACGCGCAGCATCGAGGAGGGACTGAGTAGCGTGGGGTCCGGGCGCAATGCGGCCTCGGCCATTCTCAACGACAGCGTCGAAAACATCGACCTGACGGAAACTATTCGGGAGTTGGAAGGCGAGATGATCGATGCCTCCAACAATTTGGAGTTCGAGAAGGCCGCCCTCCTGCGGGATCAGATTCGCGAACTGAGGAGCCGCCTGAGCGGAGCGGAGACCAAAAATCCCGGGGCAGGGAACCGCGCCCGGTCTGACGATGCCAAGGCACGCCGTAAGGGGCGCGGACGCTCCCGTTGAACTGAGCGCCCGCACGGACCGCTAAAACGGTTCAGTTTTTGGCCAAGGCCATCTGGGTGAGTCGGCGGGCGATGAACTCGCGGACCTTGGGAATCTTGCACTTTTGGAGCAGTTCGGTGGCCCGGTCTGCGTCGGTCGAAACGGGACCCTCGGTGGCATACCAATAGAGCAGGGGCAGGTTGAAGTCGCTCGCATCTTCGGCATGGCTCAGAAGTCCCTTGAGAATGCCCCACCGCTGTGCAGCGGGAACGCGCTGGGCGGCACTGGCCACGGCCCGTCGCACCACGGGTGAGGGGTCTTCGGT
>JBDKKQ010000013.1:0-4460 GCA_039796015.1 Verrucomicrobiota bacterium | reverse complement strand
CGGGAGAGTCGACGCGCATGAATGGATTGCTTTCCGGGTTTGCCGGATTGCCAAGCCACCACAGCAGAACCGTCGGCCAGGGATAAAACCACTGGATTCTCCTGATTGAAGAGAGCCTGTTGATTGACCCGAAGGATCTGAGGACTGGCCGACCCGGTTTGCAAGTTGTAGATGCGGGATCCGATGCCGAGCCCCTCACCGTCGATGGCATTGTCTTGCCAGACCACAAACGCAACCGATCCGTTGGCGGCCACGGAGGCATTGACTTGATCGCCCACCAGACCCAAGGGCGAGGTGCCGTTGGGAAGGATTCGCACCTCGGATCCGAGCAATTCAAGAGTAGCCGGAGCCACTTCCTGAATTGTCAGTCGCGGTGCTCTGGAGAGGACCCCTTGCCCCAGGCTCGGTCCGGACAGACCGATGAGTGCTGCAAGCCCCATCAGCGTCCACGATGATCGGCAGTTTCGAATTTGGTTCATGGATGGTTTGCCAGAAGACTTGTAAGACCTCTAGGCAGTTCAATCATTCCACCGGCTATACCTTTGCAGCTGGCTTAAAACGCCGTCTGGTTGACTGCCGATTTGGGCGGTGTCGTGGTGGGATCATACCCCGGATTCTCAGGATCGTGCACGCGCTTGCCTCCAGCATCCAAGATGGTGGCGGTGACAAAGATCATCAGGTTCTTTTTCACCGTCCGTGAATTCTCACTGCGGAACAAACGGCCCAAGACTGGAATGTCACCCAAAACCGGGACCTTGTCCCGTGATTTGACGTTGTCTTCGGCAATGAGGCCGCCCAAGGCAACGGTCTGGCCGTCCCAAACAATGGCGCTGGTGGTGAGCATGCGCACCCTGAGGCGCGGAAGCGGTAGAACGGATGTACGACTAATCGCCGCGCTACCGGAAGTCAGGCCCAGAATCTGGGGCACAAACGGACCCGGATCATCATATCCGACGAACTCTGTAATGGTCGGAAGGATAGTCATCTGGATGGTCTCGTCATCGGCCGAGACATAAGGAACGACGTCGAGCACCGGGCCGAACGGCTGGGAGACAGTTTGAGGGGCGACCACGTTGATGGCCGCCTGATTGACGTTGTTGCCAACGCCGCCGCCGCCGACGCCGCCGCCCCCTTGTCCACCGCCGCCGCCGCCGCCTTGGTTTTGCAACCCGGTGGCGATCGTTCGGACATCGGACACCTCGACGTGGGCTTGGCGACCGCTCAGCGTCGTGACTTTCGGTGCTGAGAGCAGGTCTACACCATCACGCTGTTCGAGAGCGCGGATGACCACTTTGAACTGAGGATCGGTGAGAATTCCGGTCAAGCTGAAGACTTCAGGAATCTTACCGCTGTCGGCGGTGGTATTACGCAACCCAGAGGTGACCAATTGATCGTTTCCTCCAGGAGCAGCAGCGCCCGCTATGCTGGTTCCGGGGAATAGACCACCGGGGAGATTTTCAGAGCCCGGATTGGCCAAGGAAGGTTGGCCGGTGTAGCTCGGTGAACTGCCGCCAGAGAGACCGAGACGACCGCCTCCCATTAAGGCGTTGCCCAATAGCCAATCAAATCCGATAGCCTTGCTGTCGGTTTGGTTGATTTCTGCAAACCGGGCTTCGATCTCCACTTGAGGAGGCGCGACATTAAGGATTTGGATGGCCTTCTCGATGATATCGAGGTCGGAGAGCGTCGCACGGACGAAGAGGATGCCAACGCGGTCGTTGAAGAACAGGGCCTTCTGATCTTGTTCCCACGGAGCGACGCCGTTCGGATAAACACCGCCCATACCGCCACCCATGCCGCCGCCCATGCCACCCATGCCGCCGCCCATGCCGCCCATGCCGCCGCCCATGCCGCCCATGCCCATGCCGCCCATGCCCATGCCGCCACCACCCATGCCGCCGCCGCCCATACCACCGGCACCACCGGCGCCACCGGGCATCATCGTCATAGGGAAATTCAAACCGCAGGCCATGAAGAACTGACGGACAACAACTTGAATGTTGGCCGTGAGGTTGGTGCGGGTGACCCCGGTGATTCCAGAACCACCCATACCACCGCCCTGACCGCCACCGCCGCCGCCACCGCCACCACCGCCCATACCACCGCCCATACCACCGCCGCCGCCACTGACTTCGACGCGCGGGATGGTGAAGACGCCACCACCGCCACCCTGTTGGCCACCACCGCCGCCGCCGCCGCCGCCGCCGCCACCACCCTGACCACCACCACTTTGAGAGGCGACCGCGGGACTTATGCTAGTAACACTTTCCAAACCTTCCATGAAGGTATTGGGATTCACACGCCACCAACGGGAGTGCAGCTGCGTTGCTTCAGGAAGACGCTGACGGAACATGATGCCCCATTCCTCCACGGAATATTTCAACGGCTTCTCGGCTACCTTGGTAATAATCTCTAGGACATCGGCCAGGCGCAAATCACGCAGGGCCGGGCTAATCCGCACCGGAATGTTGTTCAGGTCCAGGGGCTCAGCCGCCTGCTGAGATTGCTGGGCAGCACCGGTCGCGGGATCGATTCCACCGAAGCCCGGGGTTGCAAGAGGTTGGTCTGCTTGCGAGTTGACAACAAATGCGATGCCCTTCTTCTCAGGATCTCGGAGACGGGTCTGTTCATCCAGGTACTTGACGACCTCACCGAAGGGCAGGCCATCAAATTTAATTTCATTGATCCGGATGGTATCGAGCTTGTGGTAGATCGCTTGACGGCCGGATCCGGTATGAACCCGATTGGTTCGGGCAAATGGGTTGGAGATCGGCAGCTTCGACTTCGGCTGTTCCCAATATTGCTCCACTTCCAAGAGCTTGTCCTTGTCGGTCAGGAGCTTCTCGCGATGGGCTCGGGTGTACTTCGACTCGCGGATGATGTTCAGGTACTGGTAAGCAGCACCGTTGTCGGGGTCGAGCTTGATTGCTTCCTGAAGTTTGGTCTCGGCGCGGTCAAAGCTACCCATCTCGAAGGCCAGCTTGCCGTCTTGGACAGCGATCGCGGCCGCCAGCTTATTGGTCTTGTCTTGACCGATGTAGCTCAGCGCTTCGTCGGAGGGAACGCGGCCGACCAAGTTGGCCAAGCGTTGGTCGTTCTCTCGCTTGAAGTTCTTGGCCTTGACATGGTTGGGGTCGACCTTGAGCAAACGTTTGATTTGAAGGTCGGCCTCTTTGTAGTCGCCCGCCTTGGCCGCTGCATAGGCCAGAGCCAGACGGCTGGAAGTGAAACCCTCGATCGTGATGCCGCGCTCCTTTTCGACGTTGGATCCCAATTCCTCGGTCAAGTTCCATGCGTCTTCGTAGGCTTTGGCCGCCGAAGTCTGATCGCCCTGCTTGGCAGCAGTGGCGGCAGCCTCCAGCGTCTTGCGCAAGACAATGGCTTTTTCTTCGCGCCGTACGGCGATCTCACCGGCTTCCTGCGCCACGGCGCGGGTGGAGACGGTATCGAACGCGGCAATGAGTGCGACGAGACTCAGGATCTTCGAGACTTTCGTCATGGGGTTCTTCACGGTTTGGACTAAAATGGACATGCAACGAGTCGATTATGGGAATTACCTCGCCACGGTGGTACGCACGGAATTGGGCGCGGACACTACTAGTTCGTCTTTCTCGATGGCAACAATCTTGTAGACCGCGCCGGAGAGATTGATGGATTCGCCAACACGCTTCTGCGGAAAATCACGCCGATCGGCCTCGTAACGGAGGTCGGCGGAGTAACTTTGAGTGCGGCGAAAATTCTTACCTTTGGTGAGGTTAAAGGCCTCCCGAGTGGCCATAAGTTCGCAGACAAAATTGGTAGGAGACTCCTTCGGACCCTGAACCTCAACGAGTCGGAAAAGTTGATCTTTGTTTTCTGATCCTACGGCCACGGACTCCACTAGGGCACGGCGACTATTAACCGCCTTTTCATGGTCGCGGCGCACAGAAAACTGGTAACGGGGAGCCTCAGGTGTTCCGGCGACCTGTTCAAAAGCGATTTCCAGAACGAGATCGTGAGCGGCAACGTAGACCAAGCCGGAGGCCCCGGTGTTAGGACGCGGTTTGGAGGGCTCCAAGCGTCCACTGGTCGCGCGAGTCCAGGTGATGGGATTGAAGGTGTAGTGATCTTGGGCAGCCAGAACTGTTGGAGTGCGCTGCGAGACCCGCGTGAGGGCAGTCTGGGTCAGATTGGTCTCAAGGTTTTCGGGAACCAGAGGCTTCTGCTTGGCTCCTGCGAGCTGCTGCAGGGCGGTCTCCAGATACGATCGGACCTGAGCCACGGAGAAGACCAGTGAGATTGCCAAACCAGCGACGGCCAGAAGGACGACTCCCAGGACCAACTTCTCGTAATGTTTCTTGATGAATTCCATAGGTTCCCAGAATTGCGGCCTAACGGCGGGTCGCCTTCGGAGCCTGAGTTGCTGTCGGGGGAGACGCGAGACGCACCACCTCAAAGCCTAGGGTGACCTTGATGGGTTT
>JBDKKQ010000012.1:0-3053 GCA_039796015.1 Verrucomicrobiota bacterium | reverse complement strand
TCCCGGTCCCAGGTATTGGTGACGCTGTCGATGCGCACTGCCTGGGCGGCCGTCAGGCGGTGTCCAAAAAGCCAGGGTGATACCAGGGCGGTGTTGATGAGGGGGAAATCGGATCCGTAGCAAAGCCGTCCGTCAAATTCCGTGCGGGTCAGCGCCTCGCCGAGGTAGCCCAACTTGTTGGCCTGCGTGAGCGAGGAAATCTCGGAATAGAGGTTTGGAAACTCAGCCATCATTCGAGCCAAACGATCCGTTTGCCGCTCGCCGTCGAGGTTTCCGGTGGAGGCGATGTGGGCCGCGATGACGGTGACACCCAGTCGGAGGGGCAGTCGCAGCCGTTCGGGATCGCAAAGTTCATCCTGCGCATGGGTGAAGGAGCGCTCTTGGCCGGTGTGGGTGAGCAGTGGCAGTTGGTGCCGTTTGAGATGCTCGTAGAAGGGGATCAATCGCTCGTCGGCAGGATTGATGCGCATAATGCTCGGGATCCATTTTACCAGAACTGCGCCCTGGGCTGCACAGGCATCCATGCGTGCCAAGGCGTCTTGCCGATACGGGTTGATGGAAGCGCCGAAGAGCAGTTGAGGGTACCGGGCGACTTCGCGGGCCAAGAACTCATTCGGGACGTAGACCTCTGTCGATCCTAGATCCAATTGCCCGTGTTCATCGACCACGCCATCCAGAGCCAGGACCACGGCCTGATGGATCGAGGTGCTTTGGGCAACCTGTGCAGCGATTTGCCCCACCAGCCATGCGTCCCCGTTTTGGGAGAGCGTCTGTCGAGTGGCCCCGAATGCCTTCAGGTAGGTGCTAAATTTCCAGCTGTTCTCTAGGTCTTTGGAAATCCGACACCCACTGCCACCGGCGCCGATGCCTGCCGTGTGAGCGTGGAGATCGATCAACCGTGCTGCCGGCAGTGGAGCCGTGGGACGGTAGGGTCGATGCGTGGTCAGCACACACGAGAGGGATAAAGCCGAAGCCAGTACCGTCACGAGGCTTAAGACCCACCAGCGCCCCCAACGTTTGCGGCCGATTCTGTTAGTGAAGTCTTTGAGGGAAGCCTGATCTGGTTGAAGCGGAGTTCTTCGGAACAGTGACATTCGAGGGGCTTTTAATAGACCTGGTTTGAACCAACGCTCGTTCATGACGCCAACACTGCTCGTCGATGAACAAACCCCGTGAATCGAAAGTTTCGCTGGCAGAGATCGGATAAACCGATGTTGGCACTGCGCCGGGTTGTAATTGCTCGGATGCGAATCGCACCGGCGACCGAAGCGGGGCCGGGTCTATGGCCGAGGCTTGCGCCCATAGCCCCAGATGAGCCAGGCACCGACTCCGATCATCAGCGTGAGCCACCAGAGGTAGCGCAATTCACGGGCGGCCATCTCAGCGAGGCGGGCGGCCCGCGGAAAGAACCAGATGAGCATTAGCCCCACAGCGGCCAGGCACAGGCCTTGAATGGCGGCACGGCGGCGGGAGGTCACGGTGTCGCTGGGGTTTCTGCGGGGCTGAGTGGCAACAGGAGGCCGGCCGCGTTGTGTTCGGACGGTGGGGGGATGACCATCGGTGAGCGCCCATTCCAACGCTCCACAATCTTCCAGCGCAAGAACGACGGGCTGAGCCGAAGGGCGTCACCGCGCACCCGGATGGCCTCGGCCTCGCCCCTGGCGCTGATGACGGCCGTTTCGGCCTCGATCTGCGTCTGGACTTGGGTGAAGCGGGCCTGGTTGGCCTGCTGTTCAGCCACCATCTTGGCTTCGATGGCTTTTCCCAACTCCGGCGACAGGTCGATGTCTCGCAGGACGATATCCTCGACCACCAACAGGGATCCGATTTTCTGGGTGGCCAGATTTAGGGCCTTTTTCTTGATCTCCCCGCGGCTCTTGACGATTTGCTCAGCCGACAGCGATGCAGTGACCTCCTTGATGGCTTCCTGCACGCGCGGAGCGATGAGGCTGTCGAAAGGGTCTCCGGCAAATTCACGGTAGATGGGAACGACCGAAGACTCGGGGATGCGGAAGAGCACCCGGAGGTCGATCTTCACTTGTTGCAGGTCGGATGAGAAACAGTCGGCCGTCACCGATCGGGTGCGCTGACGGACATTCACCCGCACGATGCTGGTGATAAATGGGGTCTTGAAGCCGAAGCCCTCGGGCAAGAACCCGTCTTGGGTCTTTCCGAGAGTTACCTTGAGCCCACGGGTACCGGGATCAATGACATACGAGGCGGCGTTGAGGATGATCAGAGCGGCAAAGAACGTGAAGCCGGCAGTGATCCAACGAGAGGCGGTTTGAGGGCTCATGGCGTCAGCGCTTGATGGAACGAGTGGCCGGGGTGGCAGGCGGGGTGGGTGAGGCGGGACGCGAACCGGACGCGGGGGCTTCGGTCTTTTGTCCTTTGAGACGATCCAAGTCTTGGAAATTTAAGAGCACCTGATCCTTCCCGCCGATCACCAGCGGTGCGATGCCATCCCAGCGTTCAACAATTTGGAGATCCACGAAGGCCGGGTTTTTCTTGAGGGCCTCTCCACGAATGACAATCGATTCGGCCTCACCCTTGGCGCGGATCACTGCGGTATCAGCTTCGATTTGCACCCGCTGCTGGAAGTACTTGGATTTGGAGGCCTCCTGCTCTTGAACCATCTTGGCCTCAATGGCGTGTTCTAGTTCGCGGGTGAGGGCGATGTTCTGAATGACGATGTCTTCCAAGACGATCAGCGGCCCAATCTTGCGACGGGCGATCTCTAGCGAGCGGGTTTTGATTTGTTCCCGATTCTTGACGATTTGTTCGGCGCTCTGGAGTGCGGCCACTTCTTTAAGGGCCTCTTGAACCCTCGGTGCCACTAGGCTTTCGAAGGGATCTCCATCGTAGTCTTGGAAAATCTTGACCACAGAGTTCTCGGGAATTCGGTACAGCAGGCGCAGGTCGACCCGGATTTGCTGGAGGTCGGAGGAGTAGCATTCGGCCAACTCTTCGGCGGTTTGTTGTCGCACCGAGATTGGAACGATTTCAGTGACGAAGGGGGGCTTCATTCCGAAGCCCTCCGGTTTGAAGGCCGG
>JBDKKQ010000011.1:0-4000 GCA_039796015.1 Verrucomicrobiota bacterium | reverse complement strand
GATCTGGCCCAATCCTGTTCTGAGTTCCTCATCCATGCCGTCGATGTCGAAGGCCTGTGTCAGGGCATCGACCTCGAATTGGTGGAATCCCTTTCACGTTGGTGCCCCATCCCGGCGACCTATGCCGGCGGGGCCAAGTCGATGGACGATCTTAAAACGGTGGAACACGCAGGCGGCGGCCGGATTCACCTGACCATTGGATCCGCCTTAGACATTTTTGGCGGCTCCGGCGTGCGCTACACCGACTGCGTCGAGTTTAACAAATCCAGTACCCAACCACACTGATCTCCATGATTCCCAAACATGTTCGCCTTTTCATCAAGCCCGGTTGTCCCTGGTGCGACGAAGCCATTGAGTGGCTCGACGCCCGCAAGATCGGCTATGAAACGCTCGATGTGATCCGCGACGCGGCCGCCCGGGCGGAGATGCGCGAATTGACCGACCAAACCAAAGCTCCCTCCATTGAGCTGGATGGCCATGTGCTGGCCGACTTCGGGGCCGATGAGCTGGAAGCGTGGATGGCTCAATTGGGCTACGCAGTCTAATCGGGCTCACGACGCGGAGGCGCCGCAGCAAGGCACGTCTCTTGGCCTACCCACGAACCACTCCGCTCACGGATTGGCCAAACCCGGCGATCCACCGATCCGAGTAGAGACCCTCCAGGCTCCGGGTTGATCGGAGTAAGCCTGAACGCTCCGAAGTTGCAGAGTGTACCCGCGGCCATCGGCTTCGACCGGCCAAGGGGCAGAATCGTCGTAGGCGAGCTTAAGCACCAGCCTGCCGTCAGCCGCGTGAATTCGCAGCGTGTCGCCGCCATTACCCAAGCCAAACCCAAACTCGCCCAGCGGCTTGGGCCCGAGCGGAAACGTCCGCTGAAACCGGAGACTGTCCTGACAAAACACGGCATATCCGCCGGCAGGAATCACTCCACTAGAAACCACGCTCACATTCGAATCGGTGTCATCGCGCACAATCCACCCGGTGAGATCCACCGGTGCGGTGCCAGGATTGTGCAACTCGAACCAATCGCCAGAATCAGCCGCAGAGGCCGGATGATACTGGATCTCGCTCAAAATCACCGAAGGCCGCGCCGGGGGCACCGGTGAGTAGGCCTCCAAATGGGCAGTCAGAGTGTTGGTGCCGGATGGCGGATTGAACTCCCACCGGGCTAGCGAAACCTCGTTGCCCCAACCGCTCCAACCGACAACACGAAATCCCGGTGCGGGAATCACCGTGGCCACCACGGGCGCGTCCCGAAAAAAGGTTCCCATCCAGGGAGGCGGCGCGGCCACCGAACGATTCAACCTCACCTGCCCAGCCCCGGCCGGCGAAACGACCGCCTGCAGTTGCGCCAACCCCTGCTTCAAGCCGAAGTGATTGAGGCAATCTTGCCGGAGCTTGGCCGGACGCTTGCGAGCGAAGTCACTCAAGGAGTCGAGGTTCTTCTCCCAGGTCGCCGCCGTGAACGGTTCATACTCCGCCTGATAGGGCTTGCCGTAACCGCGCTTCTGCAACTCGGCGAAGCTCCAGCGTTGGAGGTGCCGGGGAATCTCTGGCCGAATTACTGCGGCCATGGAACGGATCGTTGCCTCCACCCGCTCTTCACGAAAAGGCCCGTTTAGAAAGTCTGCACAGCGCTGGATAAAGAGGGTCCGCACCCCGGGGTTGGTGAGCAACCGGCGGAGCATCAAGGTGCGCCCGCCTTCATTAGGCCAACCAGTGCCTGAGCCGGTACCAGCGGTCGAGAAGGCGAAGATATTGTCATAGTTCCCGTAATCGCGGGCCATGGCCGGCACGTACACCTCGGGCTTCCACAAATTGAAGCCGTAGTCCTGATCGTAGACGATCCATCGGAACCGCCCGTTCGGAACCCGGGGGCGCCAGCACTTGATGTTGCCGATGTCGAAGTTCTGGAAGTAGAGGATCGAGGCCTGGTAATCGAGGAAGTTGTCCAGATCGAGGTAACGGTCGACCAGCGTCTGGAGGTTGGTCTGAATTGTCAGGTCTTTCGAGGACACGAACGAGCGCATCGCCGTGTAGGCCTGGCTATCACCCGCGATCACCGCGCCGTAGCCCTCGATCAGGTCGAGCCCACCGCGGGGCACCTCATGGTTCCCGATAATGTGATGCTCATTCAGCTTCTCTCGCAAATTGTGAATACCCCAGTAGTCGCCGTTCAAATAGACCACCGTCGGACGGTAGGCCTGGGTGTCGAGGCCGGTGTCCGCGATCAGGCGCTCCATCATGGCGTCGCGCATGAGCGTGAACTGGCCGTTCACGAAGTAACTGCCGTAGGAAGTCACCGGCCCAAATTGGGTGATGGGTGACCGGACCGCCGTCTGGTGGGTGCTCTGATTGTCATTACCAGAATTGCGCAGCACCAGGGCCTCGAACTGGTCCATCGGTCGATCCGGAAAGAAGCGGTACGCCAGGTTGCCATCGCCGTACTTGGCGCGCGCAGAGAGGGCGTAGGATTTTTGCGGATACCCGCGGGAACCCCATCCGCCATAAACAGACATCCCCACCTTCTGACGAACCTTGGACTTGCGATCGGTGTCGAAGAATTCGAAACCCACCTCAATCTCCCGATCCTTCCAGGCATTGGACCCCGAGTACGGATAACTCTGGAGCACCTGCCCGCTGGTGCTGAGCACACCCGTGCCCATGCCAATGAGATAGCCGTTCTTGAAGTCGAAGTTCGAGGCGGCCGCCGCCAGCGAGATGACCGGCAGGTCATGGGAAATGCCGAAGAAATAACTCCGCAGGGACTCCGCGCTGGAACGCGCCTCTAAATAAGCCTTAGCCCGAACCACCTGAGAGCGTTGGATGCGCAGCGGACCTATCCACGTCGGCGAGACAACCGTGACGGGGTCGCCATTGGTCGTGTAGCGGATCAGGGCATTGGTCGGTGAGGCTTGCAAATTGAGCACCACCTCGGCCCCCGCGGCGTAGAAACCCGAATCTACCGAGAACACGGGCGGCGGCACCGGAGGCCCCAGCGAAACAACGCCATTGGCAGCACCGGGTGTCGCCTGCAACTTGGAATACACCGTCCACTCCCCGGCTTCTGGATTGGGAGGTCGGCCCAGCGACTCATTAGGGCCCAATCGAGGCACCACCACCTGGTCCACGACCCGACCCTCCGCATCGCTCAACGTCAGGGTCTCGCCTGCGGCATCGAGGCGAAAATCGGTGTGCAATTCGTTGCCGGGGCCGATGCGATCGAGGTCCGAAGCATAGACCACGAGGGATTGCCCGGGCTGGATCCACCGTTCTGGGAATTGCCAGCGCACCGGCCTTAACGGGTCCTCCGAGAGGGCGAATCCCGCCAGCGCAATGGCTCGGTCCTGCGGATTGGAAATCTCAATCCAATCCCAGAAGGCCCCAGCGGCATCGGGAAACACCGCCGAGTTGTCGCTCATTACCTCGGTGATCTGAAGCAACCCCGCGGCGGAACCCTCGGTCAGAATGCGGTAGAAGAGGGGCGTTGTTCCGGCAGGTTCAGGAATGCGCACCTGGAAGCGACTCAGTGCCAACTCGTTCACTGTGGCCGTGGAGTCCAACGACCACACCATCGGGGTTTGCCACCCGGCGGCGACTTGCACCCGATAGTCCTTCGGGTCATCGGAATTGGCGGTGAACTCGAAAACGAACCCTTTGCCAGCGGAACTCTGAATCGACTCGCGCAGGATGAGCGGCGCGAGGGGCTGCGCCAATAACCACACAGGAAACACAGCGGACAGCAAAGCCACCCACCAGGACCTCCCGTGTGAGAAAAATTTCACAGCCGACTCTCCAGTTTTCGGGCGCGGCGGATCCAGACTGCATTGCGAGATTTCTCGAAAGCCGGGGAATGGTTTTGGTCGGCCAGCACCTCATCGATTTCAGCCTGGGCCTCATCGACCATCCCTCGCGAGGCGAGCAACTCGGCATACTGGACCCGAGCCCTGGGATAGCTGTTGTTTTCGAGCACGCGCTTCCAATTCAGGAGAGCGGCGTC
>JBDKKQ010000010.1:0-8941 GCA_039796015.1 Verrucomicrobiota bacterium | reverse complement strand
AGGCTGGCGGTCTCGCCGGCAGCCGGAAGGGAGTCGCCCGAAGCAAACCGGAGGTCCAGCACCAGACCGGAGGCGTTGGTGGACCACGTCTTGTCGTTCAGTGCGACCCGGAGTGCCGCGGGCAATCCCAAGTCTACCCGGCTCATGCGGAGGTACAAAATGCCTCCGTCGAGTCGCTCCCGCCGGGCTATCAGCTCCGGGGCTAGACTGTTTGTGGATTCGGCGGTCGAGATTCCATGCACCGGTCGTGCACCGAAACGCTCGATCAACGCCTGAGAGGCTTGGGCCTCGAACTCCGCCGAGCCTAGGTCGAGGTTGGTTCGAAGAACTTGGATCAACTCCGGCAGGCGCGTCGTCGAGGACGGCGTGTCGCCCTGGAGTCTTGGTGACAAAAAGAGCGCCAGAAACAGCGCCAGGACTTCAATCCACCGCAGGGTCTCACGCATGGTCATACCATAGCCCTCGGGCTCGCTGCTGTCGCTTTCAAGTTGCCTCCCCCTCGGGCCAGTCTCAGCCGGAACAATTTTGAGTGGGATCGGTTGTGTTGGCTCAGGCTGCGGTACGACCCTGTGTTACGACCGTGAATGTAGCCCGAAGACCTCCGAGGTAGGGACCGATCTCCGAGCGGTCCATGTCTGCGGCGGACCAATCTCTGCAGTGGTCCATGTCTGCGGACGTGGCGCTTTCGGAGAAATCGCCCCACCTCGGAGGTGCTCAGGCAAGGCTGAGTTTGTGGAAGGACCCCTGGATGTAGCCCTACCTGGGGAGGTGCCCGGGTGAGGTTGAGTTTGTGGTACGACTCTGGATATCGACCGAAGACCTCCGAGGTAGGGACCGATCTCCGAGCGGTCCATGTCTGCGGCATACCAATCTCTGCGGTTGTCTGTGTCTGCGGACGTGGCGCTTTCGGAGAATCCGCCAGGCTATTAATTTCCTCGCCATGAATCCTTACGGTTCAAGCCTGCTCCGTCGGATCGATCCAACAGAAATTACTCCGGCTCAGAGGCCCTTGAGGGCTCTTTAGGACACCTGTTTCTTGGTTCAAAATGACGTGAAATTATTGGGTCAGTGCTCAGGTATCCGAAAATGCTGCTTGCACCAAGGCTCCTCGGGCTGGTAGGTCATCCCTTCCTTTAATTTAAGAATCCTTCGATTATGGCACGCATTTGTCCGCTGACGGGTCGCCGCCCGGTGAAAGGCAATCACATCTGGCGCTCGGGTAAGGCCAAGAAAAAAGGTGGTATCGGTACCCACGTCACCGCGATCACTAAGCGCAAGTTCTACCCGAACCTGCAGCGCGTGAAGGCACTTTTGCCCAGTGGAGAGGTTCGCTATATGCGAGTCTCCGTGAAGGCTTTGAAGGCCGGCATGGTGACCAAGGCCCCGCGTCGTACCTGGAAGAAGGCCGACGTCGCAGCTAAGTAACCGCCTGCTTTCAGGCAAGCTCGGGGTTTTTATCCCGGGCCAACGAACAACGGCTCCCGTCATCCGGGAGCCGTTTTTGTTGTCAGGGCCTGTTTGAGGCCCCTTTTGAGGCCCTGTTTGCCCGTCGAGCGAGCTTTTAAGTGATAGCTCAGTGTTTAGCCCCGGCCGTGGCCAGATATTCCAGCAAATCGGTCAGGTCTTGAGTCGGCAACTGTTCGAAGCCACCCGGCATGATGGACTGCCCGGATGATTCGAGCTTGGCGATGGCGCTGCGCTGGATGACGTGCTTGGTTCCGGTGGTATCGAGGATCTCCACCGAGGTGGCCGTTTCAGCGTCGAGTCGCCCGGATAGGCTTTCGCCATCCTTCTGGGTGAGTGTCCACAGCTTGTAATTGGCCTCGACCGAGCGGTTCGGATCGAGAATCTCGGTGAGAATTTCGGTCTTTGGTCGGACACCGATTCCGGTCAACTCCGGCCCGATGCGGCCGCCCTTGCCATCGAGCACATGGCAAGCGATGCAGTTTTTCTCAAAAACCTCCCGGCCGTGGTCCGCTTTGCCCGCTTTGAGGGCCACCGGCTGGAGTTGGGTGATCAACGCCTCCATGGCCGCCGAAGACTTCGGTGAACCGGTCTTCTGCAGGGATCGAGCCTTGGCCGACACCGAAGCGTCGGAATGGCCGCTGAGTTGGCTCCAATGATCTCGGCTGAGGTCGCCAGCCAGCAAGGTGCCGGCTTCCACCGCGCCCAAGAGTCCTAGGGCCCATTCCTTGCGCCGCAGCAGCAGGGCGGTGGCGTTACGGCGCATGGTGGGTGACAACTCTGCCCAATGGGCCAAGACCGCCGGGGAGGTTTCCGGAATCCGCGAAGCAGCCAGCGTTCCGATCAACCCGTTGGCCAGGCCTGGGGTGCTGAGCACATGAATCTGGCCCAGGATCGCCGTGACCGAGGCCTTTGAGTCGTTGATGGCGATCAGGCGACGGGCGGCCTCGATCCGGTCGGAATCCGTGGCGGTGCCTTGTGAAAGAGCCTGGACCAGCCGTTCGGAGATCGCGGGAATCTGGGGGGCGAGAAGGTCGCTCCGTCCCCACTGCGTGGTGAGTTGCACCAGAGCCACCTTGCCTGCGTCGGGGGCCTTGGCCACGGCGGCCTGAATTTGGGCGATTGTATTCGGCGTGAGCGCGGGGATGCGTTGGGCGGGCCATCCGGCGGTCAATCCCTCCAGGATGGCGGCGGAGACGGTGGGAGGGGCGCCCGCAGCAGCCAGTGCTAACCTCAGGGCATTGGGTTCAGTGGCCGCGTGATGGCGCGCCACGGTGCGAAGTACCTCCAGTGCACCGGAGGTTGTTGGGGCCACCGAAAGGGAAGAAGTTAGGAAGGCTTGATGGTGCTGGGTTCCTGCTGCAGTGAGGGCGTCCTTGATCCAGGGATCGGTGGTGTTCTGCGGGTTTTGGAAGGCTTCGATCAACGGAAAGATCGAGGCGGTGTTGCCCCGGTCGGCAATCGTCAGGAGCGCTGCCAGACGGACTTGGGCGTCGGTTTCTGAGACAAGAAGTTGTTTCCAATCGGCGGCAGTCCAACCGTCAGCAGGGAGTGTCATGACCGCAGCCCGACGCACGGCGGGCGAGGCGTGGCGCAGGACGGACAGAGGCACGGCGTCTGATGCGCCCAGCCCGTGCAAGGTCCAGAGCGCGTGGAGCACCCGCGGGTTCAGGTGCAACTCATCGACGGTGGTGTTCGAGGTCATCCGTACCAATGCCGGTACGAGGGAGCGGTCTTGCGTTTCGACCAACCGGCGTTGGGCCTGAAGGCGAACCTCCATGACGGGTGATCCCAGAGCCTCTAGCCAACGAGTGCTGTCTCGGCCCGACAGGTCGACCTTCGGCGCGGGTTGGCCGTCGCGGTGGGTGATCCGATAAATTCGCCCGTGGGTCTTGTCCCGCAACGGAGTCTCATAGGCGTTGCCCTTGCCGTTCTTGAACCCGTTGGGCACGGGGTTGTGCTGAATGATAAAGTTGTACCAATCGAGCACCCACAGAGCACCGTCCGGCCCCACCTCGGCCATGATGGGCGAGAACCATTCGTCGTCGCTGGCTAGGAAGTTCTTTTCGTTGCTCGCCTTGAAGTCGGCGCCGGATCCCTGAAAGCGGAACTGCCCGATGAGGTGGCCCGTCGGCTCGGTCACAAAGGAGACCTGATTCCAGTAGTCCTTGGGGAAGCTGCGGGCGGTATACAGGGCCGAACCGGCGCCCGCGGTGTATTTGCCGTGCCAGTCCACCTGGCGGACATTCTGGGCGATGGGGTGGTAGAGCTGATTGTCGGCAATGGATTCCATGCGGGCCGCCGACCATCCGTTGACCGCCTCGTAGTAGCGGTTGGGGATGGGCATGTACCACGCGGCATTGCCGTTGGCCGTGGAGCCAAACACATAGCCTTCTTCGGACAATCCCAAGCCCCAGGTGTTGTTGTTGCTGGAGCGGACGAACTCGAGGGCCGACCCGTCGGGCCGGAAGCGGAAAACGCCCATGCCGAATTTGACGTGCTTGCCGCCCACCTCACCGTCGAACCCGCTATAGCCGACCACGCCCCAAACCCAGTTGTCATGCCCGTAGCGGATGTTGCTCGCGGTGGCATGGGTGTCGCCCATGTTCCACCCTTTGAAGAGCACCTTGCGTTCGTCGGCTTGATCGTCGCCGTTGGTGTCGCGCAAGAACAGCGTCTGGCCGCCCTCGATCACGATGAGTCCTCCGTTGGCGTGGCAGAGGCCTGTCGGGATGGAGAGTTTGTCGGCGAAGATGGTGAACTTGTCTGCCTTGCCATCGCCGTCGGTGTCCTCGCAGATTTTGATCCGGTCGCGTCCTTCGCCGGGTTTCTGCAATTCATTCGGATAATCGACCGTCTCGGCAATCCACAGCCGTCCTCGTCCGTCAAACGCCATGCTAATGGGTTTCAGGAGGAGGGGCTCGGCCGCCCATAGTTCCGCTTGGAAACCCGAACGCAGAACGATCCGTTCGGCGGATTTGGCGGGTGCCAAGGGTTCCTGCATTCGGGTGATTTTTTCGCCCTCGATGCCCCAGCGCTGACCCGCCAGATAGTTGGGCATCGGGTGCGGGGTCTGTTGGTAGGGCAGCGGGGTCAAGTCGCTCTTGGGACGCAGTTCTTCAATGGCGGCGGCCAGAGGCACGGCGGCGACCAACAAGGGCAGCAATTGACGCAGGGGATTCATGCAGTGTCTGGGTGGGGAATAGTCGATTCAGGAGCCGAGGGAAATTCAAACTACGGTTCACGCCAAAAGCTTGTGCAGCAACTGTCCATGAATGTCGGTGAGCCGGAAGTCGCGGCCTTGGAAGCGAAACGTCAGGCGTTGGTGATCCAATCCGAGCAGGTGGAGCAGAGTGGCGTGGATGTCATGCACGTGGGCGCGGTCGACCACGGGGTTGAAACCCAGTTCATCGGTTTCGCCCAAGACTTGCCCGGCCTGAATGCCCGCACCGGCGAACCACATGGTGAAGGCGTCGATGTGGTGGTTGCGTCCGGTCTTTTCGCGTGTCTCGCCCATGGGGGTGCGACCGAATTCGCCGCCCCAGACGACCAGCACGTCATTGAGCAGGCCACGGGATTTCAGATCCTTAATCAAGGCCGCGCAGCCTTGGTCCACCTGATGGGCCACCTTCGCGAGGTCTCCCTCGAGGGTTTCGCCGGGGCCGCCGTGAGAATCCCAGTTGGTGTGGTAGAGCTGCACGAACCGAACGCCGCGTTCGACGAGTCGGCGGGCCAACAGGCAGTTGCGGGCGAAACTGGGGGTGTCGCGGGTGCAGCCATAAAGCGCCAGCGTGGCATCGGTCTCGCCCTGAAGGTCGGTCAGTTCGGGCGCGCTGGATTGCATGCGGTAGGCCATCTCGTAGCTGGCAATGCGGGTGGCGATCTCTGGGTCGCCGGTTTCGGAGGCTCGGCGGAGGTTCAAATCGCTCAAGGCATCGAGGGTGCGACGCTGCGATAGGGCGCTGATGCCTTCGGGCCGGCTCAGGTTTAGAATCGGATCGCCCGAACCTCGAAGCGGAACCCCTTGGTGGCTGGTGGGTAAGAATCCGCTGGACCAATTGACAGCCCCACCGCGCGGCCCGCGCGGCCCGCTTTGCAGCACGACAAATCCAGGAAGGTCGCGCGATTCGCTGCCGATCCCGTAGGTCACCCACGATCCCATGCTCGGCCGGCCGAACTGCCCGCTGCCGGTGTTCATGAAGAGCTTGGCCGGGGCGTGGTTGAAGAGGTTGGTGGCGCAGCTTTTCACCAGGGCGATGTCGTCGACGATGCCAGCGGTGTACGGGAATAAATCGCTAACGGTGGCCCCGGATTGTCCATATTGGCGGAAGGTGCGCTTGGACCCAAGCAAGGTGGACTTGTTCTTGAAGGAGGAGTCCATGAAGGCGAAGCGCTTGCCTTCCAGAAACGAGTTGGGAATGGGTTGACCGCTGAGTTGGTTGAGCCGCGGTTTGGCGTCGAAGAGTTCGAGCTGGCTGGGGCCGCCGGCCATGAACAAGTAAATGATACTCTTGGCGCGGGCCGGGTGATGCGTGGCCGGGGTCTTGAGCGATTCTGCTGTGGCCGGCGTGGAAGTTGGGCCTGAAGTTGAGCCTGAAGTTGGGCCGGTTTGCCCTTCGGCCAGCATCGAGGCCAGTGCCAGGTTGCCCAAGCCCATGGCGCAACGTCCGAAGAAGTGCCTTCGGGTCAGGTCTTGCAGCGATTGAGGAAGGGGGTGGTTTTCCATGGCGGCGGCGGGTTGGGTCACTCCCGGGTGATGGTTTCGTCGAGGTTGAGCAACACGCGAGCCACGGCCAGCCAGCCGCCCTCAGGTGGGGCTCCGTTAGATCCGCCGGCCGACTGCTCTTCGCGGAGCAGGCGCAGAAGTCGCTGTGATTCCGCGGGCGCCGGGTGCCGTGCGGTGCATCGGAGGAACCCGCCGGCAATTCGATCGGTATCTGTTCCCTGTGTGGAAGCCATTTGACGGGCGATGTGCAGGGCCAGTTCGTGGAACTGGGTGTCATTGAGCAACGTCAGCGCCTGCAACGGGGTGTTGCTCCGCAGTCGGCGGGTGCACGTGGTAAAGGTGTCCGGTGCGTCGAAGACGGCCAGTGCGGGATGCAGCGTGGCGCGCTGGATCCGGGTGTAGAGAGCGCGTCGGACTCGCTGCCCGCCGCCGCTCGCCATCCAGTCGCGGTTGCTTTGTGTGAAGGCGCCGAGGCCGGCGGGTTGCGGGGGTTGTACCGGGGGGCCACCCAGAGAGCGGTCGAGTTGACCGGAGGCGGCCAGTGCCACGTCGCGGATGATTTCGGCGTCGAGGCGGAGGCGGTTTTGCCGCGCCAGCCACCGGTTGAGGGGGTCGATTTCGCGCAGGTCAGGCCGTGCGATGGATGACTGCCCGTAGGTCTCCGACTTCACGATACATCGGTGCAAGTGCTTGAGGCTCCAGCCGGATTCCTGGAACTCAACGGCGAGCCAGTCGAGCAGTTCCGGATGGGTGGGAGGGGTGCCTTGGGTACCGAAGTCGTTCTCCGTCTCCACGAGGCCGCGCCCGAAGTATTGCTGCCACACTCGATTAACGAGCACGCGGGCGGTGAGGGGATGATTGGGTGACACGAGCCATTGGGCGAGGTCGAGGCGCTGGTACCGGCCATTCTTCGGAGGCAGGGGCGGCAGGATCTTCGGTGTCGCGGGCAGCACTGGTTCAGCAGGGCGCGTAAAATCTCCCTGGACGAAGCGTTGGGTTTTGCGCGGCTGGGTGCGTTCGCTCAAGACCAACGTGGTGGCCCATCCCGGAGACTTTTTTTTGGGTTCGTTGATGCCGGAGGGGAGTCCTTCGATTTCGAGGGTGGGTTCGTCCTGATCGTTGAAAAAGGCAAACAGGCCGTAGTAGTCGCGGTGGGAAATGGGGTCGAACTTGTGGTCGTGGCACTGGGCGCATCCGACGCTCAGACCGAGCAAGGCCGATCCGGTGGTGGCCACGCGGTCGAAGATCGATTCGATGCGGAATTGTTCCGGATCGATACCGCCCTCTTGGTTGATCTGGGTGTTGCGGTGGAAGCCGGTGGCTGCGCGCTGAGCCAGGGTGGCCTGGGGCAGGAGGTCTCCGGCGAGTTGCTCGATGAGGAATTGATCGAAGGGTTGATCGGCGTTGAAAGCAGCGACGACGCCATCGCGGTAGGGCCAAATGGATCGAGGGGCATCGACGCTGTAGCCGTTGGAGTCGGCGTACCGGGCGACGTCGAGCCACCAGCGGCCCCAGCGTTCTCCGTGATGCGGTGAGGCGAGCAGGTGTTCGAGCATGCGGTCGCGTTCGGTGGGGCTGTCGGTGGTGACAAACCGGGCGGCGACCTCGGGTTCGGGGGGCAGGCCGATGAGATCGAGATGGACCCGACGCAACCAGGTGGCGGAGTCCGCCGGGGCCGAGGGTCGAATGCGGAGGCGTTGCAAGGTGTCGCGGATGAGGGCGTCGATCGGATGCTGTGCGTTGGTGTTTCGGGGCGTTGGAGGGCGTTGGGGACGAATGAAGGACCAGTGGACGAAGACGCCTGGGACTTCGTGGGCTGGAGCGGCTGCTCCGTCGGCGATCCAACGTCGGAGGGTTTCGATTTCGGGAGTTTGAAGCGGAGGCCTGTGATAGGGCATCCGTTCGATCTCCGAATGGGTTCCGTCTAGGACTTGTATCAGCAGGCTTTCAGAGGGCTTTCCGGGGACGATTGAGGGTCCCGATTCGCCCCCTTTCCGAGCACTTGCGGCGGTATCTAGGCGGAGGTGGGCCTTGAGGTGTTCGGCTCCGTGGCAACTGACGCAGTGCCGGGTCAGCAGTGGTTTGACCTCTTCGAGGTACCGGGTCTCGGGCTCGCCAGCTGTGCCCGCAGCCATGGCCGCAAAGGCCAACAGCCAACCAAGACAATGGGCTAAACCGAGCTTCATGGTGATCAGGGACAGGCTAAGCGTGCATCTTGGAATAAGAAAGCGTCCCGTCAACTGAGGGGTCGCCCATTAGACTCGGGGTCGGTCCCACCTATTTACACAAAAGGGGCCACTCTCAATTATTTCCTAGTGATGAAGGACTGGCTCGGAAGGGGGACGTTTTCGATGCGTTCTTGGGTTTGGGCTGCACGGGTGCCTAGTGAGGGGCGATGGGTGGGGTGAGTTCGGTCTGGGCTGGGTTTGGAGAGGGTGCTGAGGCAGGGTGTTTTTCAATGAAACGGGGTGGGATGTTTGGATGGGGGATTCTTGGTGGGCTGTTGGCTGCGATGAGTTGGGCGGCAGACCGGCCGGCCAATTCGTTGCCCGGTGCCTTGCGCTGGATGGTGGTGGCGCATCGCGGCGAGCATGTTCGGCACCAAGAAAATACTCTGGAGGCCATTGAAGGCGCGATCCAGGCGGGCGCGGACTTGGTCGAGATGGATGTGCGTCGTTCCAGTGATGGGCAATACTTGCTCATGCACGATGCCACGGTCGACCGGATGACCGATGGCAAGGGTCGGGTTTC
>JBDKKQ010000009.1:0-3515 GCA_039796015.1 Verrucomicrobiota bacterium | reverse complement strand
GGTCCTGGTGAAGGGTGATCCCGGAGTTGCAGTCGCTGGCATTTGGCACCATCAAATACGCATGTCGTTGCGCGCTGCTGCCGCCCTGATTTCCACGGCCTTGGTTGCCACCTTGAATTTGATGAGTGCTCCCCTCCATTACCCCGCCACGTCGAAGAGCAACATCGTGGACACCTACCACGGGGTCCGCGTCGAAGATCCCTACCGCTGGCTCGAAGACGACAACGCTTCGGCGACCCAAGACTGGGTGAAGCGCCAGAACGAGGTCACTTTCGGTTACCTTCAAGACATCCCGCAGCGTGAGGGTATTCGCAAACGGATGGCGCAGATCTTCAACTTCGAGCGCTTCGGGGTGCCCTCCAAGCAAGGCAACCGATACTTCTTTAGCCGCAATGATGGGCTTCAAAATCAGAGTGTTTGGTACACCACCCCCCGCCTGGATGCCGAACCCACCGTCTTGCTCGATCCGAACAAACTCAGCACCGACGGCACTGTCGCCATCGGCCGTTTGGAACCGTCCGAAGATGGCAGCAAGGTCGCCTATCAATTCTCAAAGAGCGGCAGCGACTGGCAGGAAATTCGCATCCGCGACGTGGCCTCTGGCCAGGAACTACCTGACCGCCTCGAGTGGGTAAAGTTCTCGGGCATTTCGTGGGCCAAGGATGGCTCGGGCTTTTATTATTCCCGCTACGACGTCCCGAAACCCGGAGCCGCGCTGACCGCGGTGAATGAGTTTCAGAAAATCTATTTTCACACCGTCGGAATGGCACAATCGACCGACCGGCTCGTGTACGAGCGCAAGGACCAAGCCAAGTGGGGATTGGGCGCGAGCGTGTCCGACGATGGCCACTACCTGCTGTTCTCGGTCAGCCAAGGCACCGATACGCGGAACCGGTTCTTCTATCAGGATTTGCAGAAGGCCGGCTCGCCGGTCGTCGAATTGCTGAACGATTTCGATGCCAGCTACAACTTCATCGGCAATGACGGCCCGGTGTTCTGGTTCCTCACCGATCTCAAGGCCCCGCGCGGTCGCCTCATCGCCATCGACACCCGCACTCCCGAACGCACGGCTTGGAAAGAACTCATCCCGCAATCGGAGGCCACCCTCACTCAAGTCAGCGTGTTGGGTGAGCGCTTTGTCTGCGACACCCTGCGCGACGCTCGGTCCGAAGTGCGCATCCACCAGCTCAACGGCACTTTTGAAAAGCAACTCGAGTTGCCCGGCATTGGCAGCGCCTCGGGCTTCGGCGGAAAACGGGAAGACACCGAAACCTTCTTTGGCTTCACCAGCTTCACCGTGCCCGGACGCATCTACCGCTACGACTTCAAGACCGGTGCCAGCACCCTCTGGAAACAGCCCAAGGTGGCTTTCGAGCCTGACGACTTCGAGACCCGACAAGTGTGGGTCACCAGCAAGGACGGAGTGAAGGTGCCGATGTTCATCACCCACAAAAAGGGTCTCAAGCCCAACGGCCACACGCCCACGCTCTTGTACGGCTACGGCGGGTTCAATATCTCGCTCACGCCGACCTTCAGCGTGGGCAACCTGGTCTGGCTCGAAATGGGCGGCATTTACGCGGTGCCCAACTTGCGCGGCGGCGGCGAATACGGCGAGGAGTGGCATCAAGCCGGCACGAAGCTCCGCAAGCAGAACGTCTTCAACGACTTCATCGCCTCGGCCGAGTGGCTGATCCAACAAGGCTGGACCTCGCCGAAGCAGTTGGCCATCCAGGGCGGCTCCAATGGCGGCCTGCTCGTCGGGGCTTGCATGACCCAGCGTCCGGAGTTGTACGGAGCTTGCCTGCCGGCGGTGGGAGTGATGGACATGCTGCGCTTCCATAAATTCACCATCGGCTGGGCTTGGACCAGCGACTACGGATCGAGCGAAAACGAAACCGAGTTCAAGGCGCTGTACGCCTACTCGCCCTACCACAACCTGAAGCCGAAGACCGCCTACCCGCCCACGATGGTCACCACCGGCGACCATGACGACCGCGTCGTGCCGGCCCACAGCTTCAAGTTCGCTGCGCGCCTGCAGGAGGTTCACACCGGGCCGAATCCGGTGCTCATCCGCATTGACGTCAAGGCAGGCCACGGCGCGGGCAAACCCGTCTCCAAACAAATCGAAGAACGCGCCGATCAACTGGCCTTCCTCGCCCGCCAATTCGATGTTCCGGCACCGAAAGCTCCCTGAAACAAATCCCTTTTCGGCCTCAATCCCTTTATTTTCCTATGACTCCCCATCGCATTGGCATCATCGGCGGCAGTGGACTCTATTCCATCGAAGGCTTTACCCGGCAGAAATGGGTGAAGGTGAAGACTCCCTTTGGCGATCCTTCCGACGCCTTTCTCACGGGCGAACTGGCTGGCCGCGAGGTGGTGTTTTTGCCGCGCCACGCACGCGGCCACCGGATCCTGCCGGGCGAGCTGAACCATCGGGCCAACCTCTGGGCCATGAAGAAGCTCGGCGTGCAGTGGATCATTAGCGTCAGCGCCGTCGGCTCACTGCAAGCCAAGCTCAAGCCGTGCGACATCGTGCTGGTAGACCAGTTCATCGATCGCACCAAGCGCCCGACCGAACATTCCTTCTTCGGCCGTGGCATCGTGGCCCACATCGCCTTTGCTGATCCCATTTGCGATGAATTGCGCCAGTTGCTCTTCAAGGCGGCCAAGGCCGAGAAGGCTCGCGTTCACAACGGCGGCACCTACGTGAACATGGAGGGACCCGCCTTCAGCACCCGCGCCGAATCGCTGGCCAACCACCGTGACGGCTACGAGGTGATCGGCATGACCAACTTGGGCGAGGCCAAGTGCGCCCGCGAAGCCGAGATCGCCTACGCCACGATGGCCATGGTCACCGACTACGACTGCTGGAAGGTCGACGAGGCCCACGTGACCTTGGATATGGTCATCGCAAATCTCCACCGCAACGCCGGTCAAGCCAAGGCCATCTTGTCCCGGGTCATCCCCACCCTGCCCTCCGAACCGAACTGGCCCTGCCATGACGCCCTGCGCACTGCCATCATGACCGAGAAGTCGCTCTGGCCGGCGGCGACCCGCAAGGCTCTGGGGCCAATTCTCAAGAAATACCTCTGAGCCTCGAGCCCGTTTAGCCTGACACCGCCTGAGCCTGACACCCCCTGAGCACCCTGCCCCCTGATCCAGAAAAGGCCCTCGGAGGTGCTGCACCGGGAGCCGCCGCTCAGGCCACAGCCATCGCAAGCCCTGTGCCCTCGGTGATCCACGACTGGTTCGCTCGCCGGCATGGGGAACCCACTCCGATCCAGGCGGCGGCTTGGCCCGTGATCGCGGAGGGGCGGCACGTGCTGATCGTGTCGCCCACCGGCACGGGCAAAACCCTGGCGGCCTTCCTGGGGGTCCTGGATGCATTGGCCCAAGAGCACGCCGAAGGTCGCCTCGGAGAATCGCTCCGCTGCCTCTACGTCTCGCCGCTTCGGGCGCTGGGCTATGACCTAGCCAAGAACCTTCAGGCGCCGTTGCAGGAAATCTATGGC
>JBDKKQ010000008.1:0-9559 GCA_039796015.1 Verrucomicrobiota bacterium | reverse complement strand
TCGTGCAACTGCCGATCCGCTGCCGACTCGGCAAATCTCTCGGCAAATCGGGGTTTGGACAGGTTTTGGGACACGGCGCTGGTGGGTTGCGCCGAGATTCCGCCTATGAAAAAACCCCAGTGTTTACTGGGGTTTGTCGTCGACAGCATTTCGGATTTTATCCGAACTGCACGGGACTGAAGAAATGGTGCCCACGACAGGACTTGAACCTGTACGATGTTACTCACTAGAACCTGAATCTAGCGCGTCTGCCAATTCCGCCACGTGGGCGACACCGGTAATAACCTCCGCGATGACAGCCTTGGGAACAAGGCTTTTCTCCAAGTTTCCATTACGATTAGCACCCCGACTAACGAGTTGGTTCTGGCGTGCAGTTCCCCTGCATCTCGGGTCAACCCCAGAGCTCTTCACGACGATTGGAGACTCCTGATCACGGCGCCCCGGAAGCCTCCATCAGGCAGCAAAACCGGGGCACGGGCTTGTCAAATTCAAGGGCAGAGTATCGATAAAACCCCGAGGCGGCTCAGCTCTGTTTGAGTTCCCCGAATACCACCTCGGAACTGAAACGAGAAACTCCAATCGGAGTCGATACCGCTGCCGACGAAGTTGGGGATTCGAGCCAAACCGGTATCACGGGAGTCTACCGAATGGGTCCATGGCCCGAGCGAGTGAATGCAGTTCGATCGGGATCTGTGCGAGGACAAAAAAGAGGCTCGGCGCCGGAATCAATTGGTAAACCCAATTAGAAAACCCAAACGGTCTGTAGAAACCGTATTGGAAACCGTATTAGAAAATCTGAGTTGAGAAGAGCGTTGGGAGAATCCAACGGTCGTTGAAGACTTCTCAAAAAGAAATCTGGCGGAGAGGGAGGGATTTGAACCCCCGGTAGGGATTAGCTACGCACGCTTTCCAGGCGTGTGCCTTAAACCACTCAGCCACCTCTCCGCCTCGAAGGCTTGAGAACATGCCCGAGGCGGCGGATCCATCGCAATGGATTTTCACACTTTTCCAACAAAACATTTTGCGGAGCCTTTTCTGCGAGTGAGAGCCCCAGGGGCTGCCCGAGCGAGTGAAAAACGGGCGAGGAGCCTAAACACCCAATTCGAACAACAGTCCCTTCCGACGTCCTAATACCCCCAAGAACGAGACACGAACCAGAAAAGCTCTTATCCCCCAACGATACCCCACCCCGCAGCGGCAGCGGCAGCGGGATTGAGCCGGAGCGAGCATTGAAGGAGATCACACTACCACTCGCGCGCCGCGCGAAAGCTCCTCCTCTCCCCTGAGACTTCCTGCGAGCGCAGGACCGATCCCGCGGAGCTCTTTAAAGCATACCGTTATAGTAAGGAGTGTCCCCTTTTATGTAAATAGGTGGGACCGACCCCGAGCCGCTGCGGTGATGCCTTTTAAGGAGCCTTGGGAGAAAACCAGCGGAAACGAAATCCTCCTGCATCTGTGCCACCCGAGATGGTTTGCAGGGTCCAGTACTTGGCGACCGTCTCAAATGGAGGAAGCAGTTTGAAATTGGCCCAGGATTCCACAGTCTGAACCATCTCCAAGCTCGTCGTACCGGGCGGCATCACAGCTCCAAGCGACTCGGACAAACGCAGGGTTTCCCAAGTGGCCCGGAGTTCGATTTGCGGCTGGGAATATCCAAACATACCCCGCTGTGTTCCTCCGGCCCCGACAGCCGCATCGGCCAGACCCGGCACCACAGGAACACCTCGGGCAGCCGCCGCGAGATAGGCATCCATGGCGGCAGCGTCGCTCGCGATCACCACGTGATTAGAACTGGTGGTTAATTGGAAGGCATTCTGGATCCCACTTTTGGCGTTCACAGTGGCCACCACCACCTTGCGATCCCCTGCCCCAAGGCGCTGAGAAAACTCCAGGGCCCCAGCCTGCATGTGGACCAATGCTTCCAAGGCCTTCCACCCACTCACCAACCGCGCCGGATTCGGGGACCCTACCATTTGGATACGACCCGAGCTGCTCAGTTGGACCAGGTTTGTTCCCGAGGGAGCCAGGGTAAAGGTGATGAAATCATTGCCCAGGGCACCCACCAGATCGCGCTGCAAGTTGAAGTTAGAGTTAAACACCTGCCCGGCCGATTCGACAGTGATGCCGGCCAGGTCGGAGAGATTCGGGGAAATACGCTGGAGCGAAGCCTCCAAGGCTTTCCAACCGCCGGGGCCGTCGATCCGCCACCGCTGGAACGAAGCCACACCCTCAGGAACCCCCTCCAGAACCCCGGCCTCCAACGGCAGGATCTCCATCAGCCGGGTCAGACCCACCCGCTCCGCCGCAGGCACCTCGATGGCCAACTCCGTAGTCCAACCATTGGTGGTGAACTGCACTCCGCCTCCCACAGCCTTGATGGAGGTCAAACCGGTGGCCGGAACTACCTTGGCCGGATCAGCGCCCAACAAAGAGAGCATCCCAAAGACGCCTTCCAACCGAGGGGACAACCGCTCATAGAGCGAGGCCACGTCGATATACGACCAGACCAAGCGATCCTTCAGCGTCGAATTCCACAAACGACCGAAGGACGCCTTGCTGCCCAAACCCGGAGAGGCATTGGTGGCGGTCAGTCGCGGCAGTGCATTGGAGATCGCCGCCCAAGACGGCCCCGCCACGAATGCCGAGCCCACCTGTCCATAGCACAGTTCCCAGCGGAGATCCTCGTCTTCCAAGGCTTCGCCTGGGGCGCTGGGCGGCTTACCGCCCGCAGCGGCCACCATCTGGAGATCGAGCGTGACCGTGGTGAACCGAAGATCACCCACCTCGCGGGTCTTGGCGGTGGCAGGAGTATTGGTTCCCACTCGGGCCCGAGCGGCGTCCAACGCCTTGGACAAAGCGGCGGAACCGGTGCGGGTGTCGAGGAGCAGCAGCCAATTGGAACCGGAATCTTCGGAACCCGGCTCGGCCGGGAGCGGAGGGAACACGGCCAAGGTGGCCTGCCCGCGGGTCAGGTCGAGCAGTTCCCGCAACTCTAATCCGGACTCGCGCTCCAGCACGGTGAGCCACTTCTGACGAACGGAGTTCTCGAACTGATTCCGGAAGGCAGCCATCGCGGGGTCTTGCCAGAGACGGCCCGGATTCGAGGCCAGCCAGGATAACTTGGCCGCTGACACTTCGGGGATGCTTAGCACCGCAAGAGTGTTGGTCGGCAAGAGGTCCTGCGACGGTGCCATGTCAGCACGGCACAACCCGACCAGCGTGAAGAGGAAGATCGTCAACCGGAGGCGGAGAGTCATCGAATGCCTAACCGTGGCCGAGAGGCCACCGCAGGCAAGTCTGGTCCTTCAAGAAAATACCGTCGAGGACTCGCCCTTCGCCGCTTCGAGCACCGGCCATTTCTTCAGGATGAAGCAATTTCGGATGAACGTTTGACCAACAAGATTCCGGGCGATGGCTTGACCCCAGGAACCCTCATTTTAGCCTACGAATCCAATGACCTACGCTGTGGATGACCTGTTTGACCTGAGCCAGACCACGCACGGCGCGCTGTTTGATGGGGTCCAATACCCGTGGGATGCCCTCAAACGGCTGGCGGGTTACCTGACCCAAAACTTGAAGCCCGGGTCCACCGGGGCCGAGGTTCACCCGGCGGCTCATGTGGGACCTGAGGTGTTCATCGGTGCCGGTACGATCGTGGAGCCGGGGGCGATGATCATCGGCCCGGCCATCATCGGCGCTGGGTGCCGGATCCGGCACGGGGCCTACATCCGCGAAAACGTCCTCGTGGGTGATGGTTGTGTGGTGGGCAATTCCGTGGAGTTGAAGCACTGCGTGCTCTTCAACCAATGCCAGGTGCCCCACTTCAACTACGTCGGCGATTCAATCCTTGGTCACAAAGCGCACCTCGGCGCGGGCTCCATCCTGTCGAATGTGAAACTCGACAATCAGAACGTCTGGGTAAATCTCGACGGTACTCCCATCGATACCGGTCTCCGGAAGTTCGGCGGGTTGATCGGCGACAAGGCCGAGATCGGATGCAATGCAGTCCTTAATCCGGGATCCATTATCGGACGCGATTCCATCGTCTATCCCAACGTGTCTTGGCGGGGAATCCTGCCGCGGAACATGATCGCCAAGCACGTGGACTCACCCACCGTGGTCGTGCGACGCCCACGCTCTCACTGAGAACGGCTCAAGGTCGGCTGGACCTACACCGAGGAGCGCTATCGCGGTGCAATACGCACCACCAGTGATTCGTAGCCCATCACCCGCTGGTACGCCTGCTCCCGCTCCACGCGTTCCTGCGCCGACAGCACGGTGATTTGGCTCACCCGATCGATGCACTTCAGCAGCAGGGTCCGAACAAGCAATCGGGCATGGGCCGCGCCCAGGCACAGGTGCGCACCGAAGCCGAAGGCCATGTGCGGGTTGGGCTTTCGGTCGAGCCTCACCTCGGAGGGGTTCTCGAAGACGGCCTCATCTTGATTGGCGGAGGCCCAGCATAGGGAGACACGGCCACCCGCTGGAACGGTCATGCCCTCCACCTGGGATTCCACAGGACACACACGGCCGATGTGAGTGAGCGGTGTCACCACCCGGAAAAACTCCTCGGTCGCATGGACTACCCGGGAGGGATCTTGGCGCAGAAATTCCAGCGCCTCCGGGTGGCCCGCCAGGTAGCCAAGAACTGAGGAGAGCGTGTGAATCACAGTATCGCGGCCTCCTGCAAATGTCAGATTGCCGAAGCCCATCATCTCCTCCCGGGTCAATGGGCGCCCTCGGAAGGTGGCATGGGCCAGCGCGCTGAAAAAATCACCTCCCGGTTGGGCCGCACCACGATCCAACTGCTGGTGCAGGTAAGCTTCCAGCGACATCCCCTTGGAACCTCCATCCCGGAACACGTGAATGCCCCACCCAATCCACAGATCCGCCTCGGATTCGGGAACGTTGAGCAAGTATGTCATGGCGCGCGACTGGATCGGCAAGGCGAACTCCCGCACCACTTCGATGGAGTCGTGCCGCATGGCTTCCTGCAGCATTCCGTCGATGAGCGCCTCGACCTGCGCCATCATCTGAGGGTCCTTGGCGCGTTGAAAAAACGGCTCAACGATCCGTCGATAATCGGTGTGGTCCGGAGGGTCTGTCTCCACGGGCAATTGCCGCATGGTGCGCACATCTTCCTCGGAGGGAATCGGGACGCGGAAGGGCGCATCCGAGCTGTAGGTCTTCCAGTCGCGGGCCGCCTTCCGAACCCCCTCGTGACGAAGAATCATGGGCACGGTCTCGCCCTGGAAGTTGCAGGGGAGAACGCCATCCTTACGGCGCGCCTCAATGAAGGGATCAGAAGCCGGGTCCATGGGTGGAGTATCAGCCCATCGCGGATCCGCTGCCAGCGCGGACCATCAATCACCCAACACCGGACGCCCGCCCCGCAGCCGCAGAACCAATCCGGTTCGGGCAGCCAAATCGCGATCGTGCGTCACGAGGACCAACGCGGTGCCGGCTCGGGCATTCAGTTCAAATAGCAGCTCGGTAATCTTCACAGCCGTGGCCGGGTCCAGATTACCGGTAGGCTCATCAGCGAACAAAATGCGGGGCTGGTTTATGAACGCTCGAGCCAACGCCACACGCTGTTGTTCGCCGCCCGACAGTTGCGCCGGATAATGGTGGAGTCGCTCCGATAGTCCGACCCATCCCAGCAACTCACGAGCCCGTCCCTCAGCCCCGGAAGAGCCCTTCAATTCGGCGGGAACCAGAACGTTCTCGAGCGCGGTGAAGGTCGGGAGGAGCTGAAAATTCTGGAAGACGAACCCGACATACTCATTACGGATACGAGCGCGGCCATCTTCGTCGAGAGCCCCCAGATCGTGACCTGCCAACCGAACCACACCGCCGGTGGGATAATCGAGGCCTGCACACAATCCCAGCAGGGTCGTCTTCCCAGAACCGCTGGGGCCAACGATGGCACAGGTCTCGCCCGGCAACAGGCGCAGGTCGACTTGGTCCAGCACGGTCAATCGACTGCCGTCACTGGTCGAGTGAACCTTGCTCAGGTTACGAACTTCGAGAATGGGCTCGGTCACGCGGTGAGCGAAGCAGAGGGAGGATTCCAAGGCGAGTCGATGGTGCCCGAACGAGCGGGATTGCTCGTCTGGGAGTCTTACTGTTCTAGGCGGCCCTTGATCCAACGGATCCCGCGGCCGATCCCCGGAACATGATCCCAAAGTCCGGCCGCACTGTCCCAGTAATCTTGGTGGATGAGAACTCGGCCCTGATCATCGAAGCGAACCAAGGTCATTCCTAAGGTGCGAATCGTTTCGCCCGCTGCGACCTTCTTCATCCGAACATCCATGGTCCAACGCACATAATAAAAACCGTCGGCCGAGCGGGTTACATCTTCGATGTTGGCCGTGATGCTCTCGGCAGCCTCCACGGTCGCCTGAAAATAAGTCTGAATGTTGGTGGCACCGCGCCGGCTCACCAAGGTGTCGTTGAGGTAGGCATCTGGAGCGTAGACAGTCAGGGTCTGGCTGCGGACCGAATCGGCATCAATACGCGACAAGAACAGCTTGAGCCGCTCGATCCCTTGCCGTTCCGCAGGAGAACCGACCACCACCGTGGGGCGTGCCTCCATTTCGGCCCGTACGGCCCGGAAGCCGGCAGCACTGTCGGTCACTCGAGGCACGCCCGAGCAACCCAACCCGATCACCAAAAATAATCCACACAGGCAAAACAGGAAAACCCACTTCATAGGTTAATCCTGCTCTGCCTGAGTTGAAATGCAACCCAGCGGGTTTTGTACCGATTCAGCGCACTAACTCGTAGGCCGCTCCCTTGAGGTACTCGGTCTCGGGAATGCTCGGCAGGATCGGATGATCCGGAGACTGCGAGTAGGTCGCAACCCGACGCAGGAGCTTGCGCTGGTCGTAGGCCGCGCTCAGGGCCACATCCTCGAAGAGGCGGCCATCGACGTGGTGCGAACAGCAGAAGGTGGCCAGCGTGCCTCCGGGCTTGAGCAGTTTCAGCGCACGCACATGGATCTCCTTGTATCCACGCAAGGCGTCAGGCACCGAGGCCCGATTTCGGGTAAAGCTCGGAGGATCGAGAATGATTAGGTCAAACATCGGCACCAATCGTTCATTGGGGCCGGTGGCTGTTTTGGCCTTGAGCCAATCGAAGACGTTGCACACCTCGAACTGGGTGTTGCCTGAGAGTCGGTTCCGCTCGGCATTGATGCGGGCGGCCTGAACGGCGTCTTCGCTCTGATCCAACGCGATGACTTGGCGAGCTCCACCACGAGCACAGTGCAGGGCAAATCCGCCCACGAAAGTGAAGCAATCCAGGACCACAGCATCCTTGGCAATGGCTCCAACGCGGGCCTGGTTGACCTGTTGATCTAAATACATGCCGGTCTTGTGTCCTGCACGCAAATCGACAGTGAATTTCAGTCCATTGATGGCGACATCGACTGTCTCGACCGGCTCTCCAGCCAGGAGGCCCGACAACGGAGGCAATCCCTCAAACTGCCGGGAAGCGATCTCGTTGCGCTCGTACACCGACTGGGGCTGAAGCACCTTTTGGATGGCCTTTACGATGTCCGCCTTGTGCTTTTCCATGCCCAGCGAGCTGATCTGAAGGACCACCACATCACCGTACTTGTCGATGATTAGTCCGGACAGCTGGTCCGCCTCGGCACTCACCACGCGAAAGGAGGTGGCATCGGGCATTTGACGCTTACGGACCGCCAACGCGGCCCGGAATCGTTCCACGAAGAATTCGCAGTTTACCTCGACCCGTTCGGTGGAGAGCATTCGCACCTGGATCTTGGAGCGCGAGTTGTAGAAACCAACGCCCAGGAATCGATGGCGATGGTCTTTCAACTGCACCAATTCACCGTCGGTGGGCGGTTCAGAACTGCGTTGGATGGAGCTGGAGTAAACCCAAGGGTGTCCGGCAATGAGACGATCGGCTTCACCAGGTTTCACCACCAGGGTGATCAGAGAGGTTTCCATTTTTGTATACAAATGCGCAGAGCGCAGAAACGAGATTTAGCCGGAAAACTCAGATTCTGAAAAGTTTTTTGTAACACCCCTGTCACAGGAATTTATTTTTTGCGGCTTTTGGCTTTCGTTGGGATCGGCTCCTCCGTCTAGGCTCCACTCATGCGAAGGCTCATCGGCTTCCTGTTTCTAAGCCTTGCCGGAATTCTCCTAGCCCAACACGCGCCTCCCTCTCCGGCCTGGTCGGAGGCGACAGAGGGGAGTAAGCGTTTTCAACTCAGCTCCGGACTCCGACTCGATGTCTGGGCCGCGGAACCCCAACTGAGTAACAGCGTGGCTTTTGCCTTCGATGGCAAAGGACAAGCCTATCTGGCCGAGTCAGACCGTTGGGCCATCAGTGTCTTCGACATCACTCAAAAAACCAACTGGCTCTTGGCCGACATGGCCTTTCGCAGCGTCGCCGACCGGGGTGCCTTCCTCACCAATACTTTTGCCACCAACCTGAGCGTTTTAACGCGAGAGAGCGAAGTTGTGCGACGGTTGGCCGATCGGAATGGGGATGGACGGGCCGATCACTCGGATATTGTTGCGCAGGGGTTTCGCGATGCGGTGGATGGGACGGCTGCGGGTGTGCTGGCGTCTCGAGATGGGCTTTACTTCGCTAATATTCCAAGCCTCTGGCGATTGCCCTACCCCAGCGTTTCCCGCACCGCCACTCCGATCAATGCCCCACGGATAAACCCCTTGGTCAGCGGTTTCGGAGTCCACATCGGCGTCTCCGGCCATGACCTACATGGGCTAATCCAGGGACCCGACGGGCGCATCTACATGAGCTTTGGCGACCGGGGCGCGAGCCTGACCAACCGCGAAGGACGGCGCATCCACCTTCCAGACTGTGGCGGAGTGCTCCGCTGCGAACCCGACGGCCGTTTGCTGGAGGTCTTCTGCCAAGGACTGCGCAATCCCCAGGAACTGGCCTTCGACGACGAGGGCAACCTCTGGACGGTCGATAACGATACTGCTGGAGCGGATCCCTGCCGTGTGCTGCACCTGGTCGAAGGCGGTGATTATGGGTGGCGGACCAGTTACCAGCACATGGAGGGATTCGGCCAGTGGGTGAAGGAAGAACTGTGGAAGGGCGGACGCGATGGAATCTTGCCCTTGGCGGGCACCGTCAGCCAGGGCCCCAGCGGACTGGCTTTCTATCCCGGAACCGGTTTCGGAGAGCGTCTGGCCGGAACCTTCTTACACGCGGATTTTCCGGGCGGCGTCTGGGCGTACACCGTGAAACCTGCAGGCGTGAGCTTCGTCGTGGATCGGAAGGAGAAATTCCTCTGGAACTGCTGGCCGACCGATGTGGATTTCGGCCCTGACGGAGCGGCCTATGTCTTGGACTGGGTGAGCGGCTGGGGACAAACCCCTCGCGGTCGGATTTACCGGATCACCCCGACCCAAACACCGACGGACGCTGAGGCCACCCTCGTGGCACAAGTCCGCCGACTCCTGTCCGAGGGGTTTGCCGAACGACCCGATGGGGAGGTCGTCGCATTGCTAGCCCATGCCGACCGCCGGATCCGGCTGGAGTCCCAATGGGAACT
>JBDKKQ010000007.1:0-4258 GCA_039796015.1 Verrucomicrobiota bacterium | reverse complement strand
TGCTGCAATATACTTGCGGGGAGGTTGTCAACGTTTTGAAAAGCTGAAGGTTTTGTCAAGTCAAAAAATAAAATGCCGACGGGGTTTCCAGAGCCAATTTATCTGGATTTGGGGAGGAGGTAGTGACCCTGTGGCGTTGCAGGTTTTGGTTGCCTTGGATGAGCCGTGGCGTGCCGGAGGCCCCCTTGAAGGGCTGATCTCTGCGTCTGTCCCGCTACGGGCTGCCACCCAGTCGTAGCGCCCGAGCGTCATCTTTGTCGGGCCGCACACGACCTTCTGCGTCAGTTCCTCGAGGGTGGGGTCGATGCAACTCGCGTGGATGCGATAGATCACTACGACATACGCACCGTCGCGCTGCTTGCGGAAGAAGTCTCGATAAAGACGACCGGTCCGGCCGGAGCATTTTGGCTTAGCGCCACCGTTGGGTTTTCAGCCAAGCCAGCAGGTCCGCGGTCCACACGTGAGGGTTCTCGAAGGTGGGAGGCTTGGCACCGAGTCCGATTCCGTGGGGTTTTCCATCGTAGAGGTGCAATTCGAAGGGAACCTTGTGCTGCCGACAGGCGGTGGCGAAGGACATCGAGTTTTCGATGGGTACCGCCGCGTCATCCCGCAATGACCAGATGAAAACCGGTGGAGTTGTGGTGGTGACTCGGTTTTCGTTCGAAAGATCTTCGATCAATTCAGCCGAAGGGTTCTCTCCCAAGAGATTGCGACGGGAGCCCGCGTGGCTGAAGGGCCCCATGGAGATGACTGCATAGCACAGAACGCCCAGATTTGGACGGCTGCTCATGCGCTCCACCAGGTCGGACGACTGGGCATCGCCTCCGTCATGGTGAGTGAGGAGCGTGGAGGCCAAGTGCCCTCCGGCACTGCTTCCCATAATCCCAATCCGGTCGGGATCCACCCCCCATTCTGCGGCATGGGCCCGGACCCAACGCACGGCTCGGGCTGCATCCTGAAGCATCGAAGGGTGACGATACCCCTGGCTGCCGAGCCGGTATTTGACGACAAATCCATGCACGCCCTCTCGGTTCAGGAACAGTGCATAATCTCGGCCCTCGTGGCCTGCTAAGCCTCCGTAACCCCCTCCAGGCAAGATAACCATGGCGGGCTGAGCTTGTGAGGTTCGGGCTGCCGGGTAGGTGGTGAGGGTCGGGATGTCGGCGTCGTTGGTTCCCCGGGATCCGGGGACCGTCCCAGCAGGCCAGAGGGGCAGGGTGACGGAATCGGCGCGGAGCAAGCCCAAGATCAGGGAAGCGCCCACCAAGAATGGGAAGGGGGACATATTGCCGCTCATTTTGACCAAGTCTGAGTGGGAAGGAATCACAATTCCATTCACCGCGTCGGGACTGAGTTAGCCCAAGAAATCCCGTTCTCCAGGCCGTACCACCAACACCGGACAGGAGGCGTGACGGACGATCTTCTCAGCCACACTTCCCATGAGCATGTGTCTCAAACCGGTGCGGCCATGGGTGGTGAGCACTAACAAATCAATGCCCAGTGCTCATTCCGGCCCGATCCGCGTTCGGACGAGTGAGTCTCGGTTGAGTAAAAAGGAGAGGTGAGTTTCGCTACTCGCCCCCGGACTGGGTTTGAGGCAAAGTCCTGGCGATGAATTGGATGGAATGGATTCAGTCGCCGCAGGCGTGGATCGGTCTGGCGACCCTGTCGCTGTTGGAGATCGTACTGGGAATCGACAACCTGATCTTCATCTCGATCCTCTCCGGCAAACTGCCTCCTGAGCAACGGGACAGGGCCCGCAAAATGGGTCTGTCTTTGGCGCTAATTACCCGGATTTTGCTTCTGTGTTGCTTGAGTTGGGTGATGAGTCTCAGCAATCGGCTGTGGGACATTTCGATTCTCGGACTGCCGTTGCCGAATTCCGGCAAGGATCTCGTTTTGGCCGTCGGTGGGCTATTCCTGATCTGGAAGAGCACCAAGGAGATCCATGAGAAGGTGGAAGGTCATGCCGAATCCACCTCGCCCCCGAAGGCTCCGAGCTTCGCCTCAGTGATCCTTCAGATCCTGTTGCTAGACATCGTGTTCTCCCTCGATTCGGTAATCACCGCCGTGGGTATGTCCAACCAGATTCCCGTCATGATCGCTGCCGTAATTTTTGCCATGCTGGTGATGTTGCTCTTCGTCAATCAGATCGGGGCCTTTGTTGAGAAGTACCCCACCATCAAGGTGCTGGCACTGGCCTTCCTGATCCTCATCGGCACCCTGCTGTTGGCTGAGGGTTTCCAGCAGCACATCAGCAAGGGCTACATCTACTTTGCGATGTGCTTCTCCGTTGCGGTCGAAGTCATCAACATCCGCGTCCGCACCAAATCTCCCTGAACTGATGCCCCTCACGATATCTGAAATCCTCAAAGACGAAGCCCTACGACGACACGAATTTCCCGTGGCCGCGCGTCAGACGTTCCTGGCGCACGCCGGGGTGTCTCCGCTGCCGCGGCGTGTGGTTGAGGCGATCGGGGCCTATGCCCAGGCCGGCTCCATCGATGACCAGGAGGAGGCCCTTGAACCTGGATTAGTGGGTCAGGTTCGACGATTGGCGGCGGGTCTGATTGGAGCTGACCACGACGAGGTTTCGTTGGTGGGACCCACCTCACTGGCCTTGAGTCAGGTAGCGGCGGGGCTTCAGATGAAACGGGGTCAGAATGTTCTTATCTATCACGACTGCTATCCCTCCAACGTTTATCCTTGGATGGCGTTGGCAGACCGGGGGGTTGAGGTGCGTCTTATGAACATTCGCGAACTCGGCAAGGTTCGGGTTGTGGATGTTCAGGGACAGATTGATGAAGATACTCGGTTGGTCGCTATCGCCAGTGCGCACTACCTGACGGGGTGGCGTATCAATATCGATGCCATCGGTCGAATGCTCCGATCCAAGGGGGTGCTCTTCTGCCTGGATGCGATCCAGACTCTGGGTGCCTTTCCAACCTCCGTGGCCAACGTCGATATTCTGGCGGCGGACGCCCACAAGTGGTTGTTGGGACCGTGCGCGGCGGGACTCCTGTACATCCGCAAGGAGGCTCGTCCGCAAATCCGTCCGGTGGTTCACGGTTGGCACAATTTGCAGTGCCCAGATTATCTCACGCAAGACGATCTAGTCTTTCACGAGGGAGCCCGACGCTACGAGGCCGGGACGCACAATTTTCTCGGGCTTCATGGATTGAAGGCCGCCCTGGAACTGGTGCAAGAAGTAGGCGTGGAATCCATCGCCGCTGAATTGGCCCGGAAGCGTCTGTGGTTGGTGCCTGAGTTAGTCGCCAAGGGGTACACAGTGCTCCACGGCGATGCTCATGCGGACAATGCCGGTGGCATTACCAGTTTCCATCGAGAGGGCACCGATATGCGAGCGGTGTACCAGAAACTGAAGGCCGAAGGCGTCACCACTTCCCACCGGATCTTGCCCGGCGGTCAGGCCGTGGTCCGCCTGTCGCCGCATTTTTACAATACCGACGACGAACTCCGTCGGTGCCTCGAGCTGGTTTAGCCGGGCGGGGCGTGTTGCCCGGGGCAGCGCCCTAGCCTCAAACCACGGCGACCGAATTCTCCAATCGTCCGATGCCGTCGATCTCGATGATCACCCGGTCGTCTTCGGCCAGGGTGAATTCGTTGGGCGGAACGATGCCGGTGCCCGTCAGCAGCATGCTGCCGTTGGGGAAACTTTCACAGCGATGCAGCCAGCGGGCCAATTCATCGAACGAGCGCTTGATTTGGGAAACCTGGGTCGCCCCCTGAAACACCAGGGTACCGGCCCGATGGATCTCCATCCGGATGCCCCAGGAACGCGCCTCGGCCTCGTCGACTCCGAGGCGGATCCAGGGTCCCAGCGCGCACGACGCGCGGTAGGTCTTGGCCTGGGGCAGGTAGAGCAGGTTCTCCCCCTCGATGTCGCGGGAGCTCATGTCGTTGCCGATGGTGAAGCCCACCCGCTGACCATACCGATTGAAGACGAGTACCAGTTCCGGCTCGGGCACGCTCCAGCAGGCGTCGGAACGGATCCCGACCGCGCCCCCCGGTCCCACCACCTTGGAGCCGAGCGCCTTGAAGAAGATCTCCGGCCGAGCGGCATTGTAGACCCGATCATAGGCCGTCGCGCTGAAATCCGATTCCTCCATGCGGGCAGTCTTGCTGCGAAGATAGGTCACGCCAGCTGCCCAGATCTCCTGATTGTTGACTGGCGCGGCGAGAATGGCATCCGAGACCGGGAGCCGAATGAAGCTCCGTGACGCCTCACGCCTCAGGT
>JBDKKQ010000006.1:0-4704 GCA_039796015.1 Verrucomicrobiota bacterium | reverse complement strand
AGGCTCGCTCCAGCCTGACACCGCTCCGCTGCGGTTTTGGTGGGCGGGGCTCCGCGGTATCAGGCCTCCGCTCGCTGAGTAGGCTCTAGGGAGGATGAACTTTCGCGCTATGCGCGAGGGGTTTGGTGTTCGCCTCCAAGGCTGGCTCCAGCCTGACACCGCTCCGCTTCGGTTTTTGGTGGGCGGGGCTTCGCGGTATCAGGCCTCCGCTCGCTGAGTAGGCTCTAGGGAGGATGAACTTTCGCGCTATGCGCGAGGGGGGTTGAGGTGTTCGCCTCCAAGGCTCGCTCCGGCCCGACACCGCTCCGCTACGGTTTTGGTGGGCGGGGCTCCGCGGTATCAGGCCTCCGCTCGCTGAGTAGGCTCAGGGAAGGATGATCTTTTGCGCTTTGCGCTGGGGGTTTGGTGTTCGCCTCCAAGGCTCGCTCCGGCCTGACACCGCTCCGCTCGAATAGGCTGGGGGTCGGTCCCGCATATCTACACAAAAGGTGACACTCCAAACTATAACGGTGTTTTTGAATGGGCTCTGCGGCATCAGGTCTCCGCTCGCTGAGTAGGCTCTAGGGAGGATGATCTTTCGCGCTTTGCGCGAGGGGGGAGTGTTCGCCTCCAAGGCTCGCTATGGCCTGACACCGCTCCGCTACGGTTTTTCGCGGGATCAGGTGGTGCTTGCAGGAAGGCTCGCTCCGGCCTGACACCGCTGCTGCACCGGGTTCGGCAAATCGAATGCGGGTCCGGTGTGGACAATCGGCGGGATCTTGTTCTCCTGTTGTTACTCCCAGATCGGACCCTTATTCCATGAAACCTCGGATCAATCTCAATGCCCGCGCGGCCTTCACGCTGATCGAACTCCTGGTGGTCATTGCGATCATAGCCATTCTGGCCGGTATGCTTCTTCCTGCCTTGGGCAAGGCTAAGGCGAAGGGGGAGACTATCGCGTGCATGAACAATCTGAAGCAAATCGCGCTCTTCATGCAGTTGTACACGGATGAAAATCAGGAGGTGTTTCCAGGTCACCGGAATGGGAACCTCACCACGGCGGATGAGCTGCCTTCTCGGACGAATTGGTGGGGTACGGCGATGGTGGGTTATGCCAAGGGGCAATCGAATTACTTCCGCTGCCATGCGCTTAAGGGCAAGCGCAAGGATGCTGGGATCAGTTGGTCGTGGAAGTTCGATAGCCACCTGGTGGGCTATGGTTACAATGCATTCTTTCTAGGGGTGCACCCCTACGATTCCCACGAGGCGGCGGGTCTCTCGACGACGAAGTGGTTCAAACGGTCGTCAATTGTGAATCCTTCCCAGAATCTGGTGGTGGGCGACACCATGCCCAAGCCCGATTTGACCTGGAGCAGCAGTCTGTGGTGGCCCAGTTCTGGGATGACTCCGGGTCGGGGCAACACGTACGAGGGCATTGACGACAACCGCCATGGGCGCCGCGGTAATGTGGTGTTCAACGATGGCCATGCCGAGACGCGCCGCAGTGCCAATATCAATCCGCCAGACGATCCCATCAAAGGTGGGGCCAATCAGTTCCGTAATGCGCTCTACTGGGATCCGCTGCAACGCAAGGGCACTGCCGAATAGGCACGATCCAAGGACTAGGCTGGGCGAAACCGCTCGGAGGCTCCGATCTTCGATTAGATTTTAATGGGGGAAGTTGAACTGGGTTCGAGGGCCAAGCCCAAGCCTCATTGGACTTCTAAGCCCTGAGGCGGTGATCCAGTCTATCGCTGTGAGCGATGTTTCCACCGAGTCTGCCCGAGCCCGCCACGCGTGTTTGGTCGCGGAGATTTTGGCCCATGACCGGGCGTATTATGTTCTGTCGGCGCCGACTGTCACTGATCTCGAATATGACCTTCTGTACCGGGAGCTCCAGCAGTTGGAGTCGGCTCATCCGGAACTGATCACTCCCGAATCACCCACCCAGCGTGTGGGCGGGGCGCCGTCCGAGGGCTTTGCCCGTGTAGAGCACCAACGGCCGATGCTTTCTCTGGAAAAGGTGCTGGCCTCCGAAGAGCCCTCCTCGGTCGAAGAACCGGATCGCGAGCGTCGGGTCCGTTTGCAGGACGAAAACACGCTGGCTGCCTTGAGTGCCTGGTATGCTCAGGTTTGCAAGACATTGGGTCGGAACGCAGTGCCGCTGATCATGGAACCCAAGGTGGATGGGGTTTCGCTCAGCCTTCATTATCGACGGGGTAAATTAACTTTGGGAGTGACCCGGGGCGATGGGCGGTTCGGCGACGACATCACGGCCAACTTGCGCACTCTTCGCTCCATACCGCTTCAGTTGGAGACATCAAACCCGCCCGAATGGATTGAGATCCGGGGCGAGGCGTACATGACGCTGGAAGACTTCGGTACCATGAATGCCAGGCTGGCGGCGGCGGGCGAAAAGGTCGCGCCCAATCCCAGAAATGCGACCTCCGGATCGCTGAAGCTGCTCGACCCAAAGATCGTGGCTCAGCGACCCATCCGTGCTGTCTTCTATGCGGTGGGTGTGAGCGAAGGCATTCGTTTTGAAAGTCATTCGGAATTGTTGCGGCAGTACCAGGCTTGGGGAGTGCCGGTCCAGGGCTGTTGGTGGACGGGTGGCGGGATGGACGAGTTGCTCGGTCTCTACCGGAGCTCTGTCGTGGCGGGATACTATGAAGACCGGGACCTGCGCCGCCAGTTGCCATACGAAATCGATGGCGTGGTCATTAAGGTGGATCGTTTCGACGATGCCGCGCGGATTCCGGACAAGCGCCGCTCGCCGGGCTACGCCATTGTTCACAAGCCTGTGCCGTGGATCACCCCCGCGCAGACGCGGCTTTTGGCCATCACCGTGCAAGTGGGACGCACCGGTGTTCTGACGCCGGTGGCCGAGTTGGAGCCGGTGTTCGTTCAGGGATCGACCGTGGCCCGGGCCACATTGCACAACGAGGACGAGATCCGCCGAAAGGACATCCGCATCGGTGACGCCGTGGTGATCCGCAAAGCAGGCATGGTCATTCCCGAAGTGGCCGAAGTCTTGACCACGTTGCGTGCGCCGGGCGCCGAGGTGTTCGACCTGGTTCGCCATGTCGGGGGTCAATGCCCGGCCTGCGGCGGACCCATCGCTAAGGAGAAGGTTTCGGATGGAGAGAAGGACGAGGTGGCTTGGCGTTGCCAAAACGTCGCGGCTTGCCCGGCGCAGTTGACCCGTCGCGTAGAATACTTCGCTCAGCGCAAGGCACTGGATATCGAGTCGTTGGGCGGGATCGTGGCCGAGAAACTGGTGGAACGGGGCTGGGTTCGTGATCCGCTCGATTTGTTCGACTTGAGTGCGGAGCGCCTGGCCACGCTGAACCTGGGCACCGTTGAGGAGCCACGAGTCTTTGGTCCCAAAAATGCCACCAAAGTTGTGACCGCGTTGGAGCGGGCCCGCACCGCTCCGTTGCACCGTTGGTTGCACGCGCTGGGCGTGCCTTCGGTGGGCGAGACCATGGCCTACGAGATCGCGCGCCTTCATGAAGATCTGGGGCAGGTAGCCCGCTCGGAGATCCTGGCGGGCATCGTCCGATTGGGGCGACTCTACGACCAACTCTCCGACGCCTCGCCGTCCATGGCGGACCCGGACTCGTCGGAGCGGGAGCGTCGCCGCGACGAGTACGATCGGCTCAAGGGCGACATCCGCGATCAGGGAGATCGAGTGGTGGAGCTGGGGGCCGCCGAGGCCAATGCCCGTTGGACTCAACTGCGGCAGAAGGGCAGCTCGGCCGTGCCCGAATACGTCACGCGCATCGAATACGGTGCCGCGGGGGCTCTGACCACGTATTTGGAGTCCGAAACCGGTCGCCGGATCCTGGAGCGATTGGACCGATTGGGTATCCAACCGAAGACCGAGCGGGCCGCCTCAGGTTCGGGTTCGGCCTCCGGGTCTATCGCCGGTAAGACCTGGGTGTTGACCGGAACCCTGCCCACCCTCGGACGCGACGAGGCCTCGGCGATGATCCGCCAATCCGGGGGTAAGGTGGCTTCGTCGGTCAGTCGCAACACCGATTACCTGCTGGCCGGCGAGAGCGCTGGGTCCAAGTTGGACAAGGCCCGCGAGCTAGGTGTCGCCATCGTGGACGAAGCCGCCTTCCTCAAGCTGGTGCGCGGTGGTTGAGCTGGCGCTGGCTGTACTTTCGAGGCCGTGGCGGCCGTTAATCGTGGGGCCAGCCTGCACGCTCTGCGACCGGGTCATTTCGAAGATTCCGACGCAGGCGAGAGGTGGTCCATTTGAGTCCATCGTGAGGGCCGATCCGGTTGGCTCGCTGGGCCTTCACGGACTGGCGTCTATCTTCACCCCAAGACGCCGCTGCCAGTCTCCGGAAGGTTCCACCCGGGTTGGGTTCATGCGCCGGTGGACGAACAGGGTCTGGAAGCGGTCGGAATAGACGGGAACACATTCCTAGTGATCCGGCATCGAAGGTGTTAAAAACCGGGAATCGTCCCAAGACCTCTTTCCATGTGCTTTTGGTGCTTGGATTTTATAGGCAGGGAACTCCAAGTTCCATCCCAACACCGGAAAGTTTAATGGAACCTAATACATCCATGACTTCACTGCCCTTTTCTCCGACTTGCCTTGTCATTCGCCGTTGGTAGATGGACCGGTATGAATCAAGTATTCGTGTCATCTCCGAAACATCGTTAGTTACAGTAGCTGCATATGCTTTAGATGTATTGCTATCTCCATCC
>JBDKKQ010000005.1:0-2550 GCA_039796015.1 Verrucomicrobiota bacterium | reverse complement strand
TGGTGAACATGACCCGGTACACCGATCCCCCGGACGTACTGACAGGTTTGATTAAATCCTTTGTTTTCGGCGCCATCATCGCTGTGGTCAGTTGCCACAAGGGACTGACTTGCCAGGGGGGAGCCGAAGGGGTTGGAAAAGCCACGACCGAGGCGGTGGTGGCCGCGAGCATTAGCATCCTGATCGTTAACTTCTTCCTCACGCTGTTCCTGTCGCGCGTGTTCTACTCCTAACTTGAATCCATGATCGAGGTTCGAGACGTCACCAAGAAGTTCGGGAACCAAAAGGTTCTCCAAGGGGTGTCCTTGGACATCCGACGGGGTGAGGCGGTCGTCATCATCGGCCGCAGCGGTGGCGGCAAGAGTATCTTGCTCAAGCACCTCATTGGATTGCTCCAGCCAGATTCCGGAACCATTCGGGTGGATGGTGAGGACATCACGACGATGAACGAACGCAGCCTCCTTCGGGTGCGGCGGAAATACGGGATGCTCTTCCAGATGGCGGCCCTCTTCGATTCGCTGACCGTCGAAGAGAACGTGGGGTTTGTGCTTCGCCGGCAGGGTCTGGAGTCGGAGACCGAGATTCGTCGCCGAATCGATGAGGCCCTAGACATGGTGGAATTGCCGGGGATTGGTCATAAGATGCCCAGCGAACTCTCCGGCGGCATGCGCAAGCGGGTCGGTTTGGCCCGGGCGATCGTTTACCGGCCGGAAATCGTGCTCTACGACGAACCCACCACCGGCTTAGACCCGATCGCCGCCGACAACATTGATCGACTCATCCGCCGGGTTTGGGAAACCCTTCACGTCACCAGCATCGCTGTGACCCATGACATGAAGAGCGCCCGCACGATCAGCAATAGGATCCTCATGCTCCATGAGGGGCGAATCTATTCCGAGGGACCGACTTCGGAGATCTTGGAATCGACGGATCCAGTGATTTATCGATTCGTCAACGGCATCTCGACGCCACAAAAATCTGAATGAGTGAGTTCATGGAACGAAAATCCCCCGCAGCACAGGTCGGCCTCTTTGTCCTGATCGGACTCGTGCTGATCGCCGCATTGCTTATCCACTTCAGCAAGGGAGCCTCCTTTTGGCGTTCCGGCCGAACGATCCTGATTTCCGCCGGCAATGTCGGTGGGTTGGTCGCGGGCGCACCGGTCAACATGTCCGGTGTCCGCGTTGGCTCCGTCGAGGACATATCGCTTTCTGCCGACGGCCGGAGGGTGTCTATCCAGTGCCGCATCGAAAAACCAGTGACCATCTATGGTGACGCCCGCTTCGAGATTGAGCAGAGCGGGTTCCTGGGTGATCAGTTCGTTGCGATCATTCCCACGAAAAACGCGGCTCCGGCGCTTCAGGATGGTGCCGTCGTGACCGCCGTGGATCCCTTCAATTTGCAGGAGGCGGCCCGCAGTGCTGTGGGCCTCATGACCCGATTGGATCAGGTGGTCGAGCGGGTAGATCGCATGATTCTCTCGGCGTCGACCCTCAAGGACGTGACCAACACGCTAGCCAACCTGCGGCGGACTTCCGAGCGGTTGGATCGCACGCTGGGCGAGGTAGAGTCGCTGGTGTCCTCTGAGAAACCTGCCCTTGCGGCGACGGTGAGCAATCTTCACGCATTTTCGGCGACCCTGACTCCGCTAGCAGGGCAAGTTGGGGCCCTGGCGGCCCGGGCCGACTCGCTATTGGTGCGGGCTGACACTTTGGTTGCCACCAATGAAACCACGTTGCGCGAAGCATTGGGTGGATTTCGAGATGCCTCTTTGGCGGTGCGCGACTTGACGCAGGACCTTCAGGCGGGGCGTGGAGCCGTCGGGGCTTTGCTCAAGGACCCCAAGCTCCAGTCCGAATTGGGGGCCACGCTGCTCAACCTCAATACCGTGTCGAGCAACCTCGCCAACAACGGTCTTTTCTGGAAACCCCGTCGCGTGGAACCGCTGACCAACACCACCGGCTATCCGGGTCGCGGCCCGTTTCGCTGAGCTAGGCCGATTCCGGGGGCGATAGGCCGACGATCTTTCTTTTGGCGTACTTCGGGCCGGGCCGATTGACAGTCGTGGGTGGGGCTTAGACCTTCCTTAGATGGAATTGGTCACGCTGTCCCGAGTCTTTATTCTGGTTGAGGCTGACCTCATGGCGACCCGACTAGAATCCGCCGGGTTCACCCCATTCATCCACGGGGTTGCTGCGGCCCTCAGTAGCGATGGCTACTCCATGGGTGCGGGAGGGATTCAAGTGAAGGTGCCCGCCGACCAGGCGGAGTCCGCACTTCAGTTCTTGGCGGAGGTTCCGGAGACCGACGCGTGGGGCGATGAGTTCCGGGCCGTGTACGATCGAGCCCTGTCGGCGTTCCGTTCGGGGCGCTCTTCGGTGGCGACCTTGTGTGATCCGGCCGATACCGCCTTCTTGCTGAAGAGCGGATGCTCCGTTCAGGAGCTCTACGATTTCGTTGAGGACGCTGTAGATTATGGCGAGCCCGATTTGGAAACGGTCCTCGATGTTCAGAGGATCCGGAGGGATTACTTTTTGGGAGTTCTGCGAG
>JBDKKQ010000004.1:0-4434 GCA_039796015.1 Verrucomicrobiota bacterium | reverse complement strand
TTGAGCAGGCGGACACAGCAAGTGAGCCGGAAACGCTCGGGGTCTTTATTCCACTGGTCGAGCACGTCCAACTCTTCGTCGGTCGGCGGCGAGAGGTTCTCCATGCCGGAGACCACTTCGGCGGCACAAGTGCCACAGGAACAACTGAAACAGCCGGCCTCCATTTCGACTCCGGCCAACTCGCCGGCCTCGACGAGCAACTTTCCATCGGGGATTTCGGCAGACTTCTGGGTGGGCAGAATAGTGATCGTGGCCATGGCGTTCGAAAAAAGGACGGGCGGAGCAATAGCGGCGCACGGGCCGAAGTCAACCTTGGGAGATTCCCAATGCGCCAGACGAAGCCCAATTTTTTAGGCGAGAATCCCGCGGATTACCTCGCCGTGGACATCGGTCAGACGTCGTTGGATACCGTTGTGGTAGAAGGTGAGTTTTTCGTGATCGATGCCCAAAAGGTGGAGAAGGGTCGCGTGAAAATCCGGAACGGTCACTCGATTCTCGCCCACCGAATAGCCGATCTCATCGGAAGATCCATACCGGTGCCCCGGCCGGATTCCCGCTCCGGCTAAAAAACTAGTGAACGCAACGGGATGATGGTCGCGACCCGAGGCACCGACGCCCTGGGTGACGGGACTGCGGCCAAACTCTGTGGACCAGACAAAAAGGGTGTCCTCCAACATGCCTCGCTGCTTGAGATCTTGGATGAGCGCCGCCACCGGGCGATCCATCGTGGCCGCCTGGGTGTCGTGATTCTCACGGAGGTTTTCATGGCCATCCCAATTGATTCGGGGACTTCCAAAAGCGCCGCCATTGATAATTTGCACGAATCGCACACCCCGTTCGAGAAGTCGACGGGCCATCAGGCAGTTGCGGGCGAATCCTTTGTTGGCCGGATCGTCTAGACCGTACAACCGGCGCACGGCCTCACTTTCGCCTGTCACTCGGGTCGCCTCAGGAATGCTGACCTGCATTCGTGCCGCCAACTCATACGATCGCAGACGGGCGGCGAAGGCGCGGTCACCGGGATGGGCCGAGGCAAACTCACCGTTGATGCGATTGAGCATTTGCAAATCAGCCAACCGAGCCTCGGGCGAAACGGAGGCCGGAGTCTCCAAGTCCACGATCGGTTCTTGGGACTGAGTGCGGAACGGAACTCCCTGATGGTTGGCCGGCAAGAAACCCGACGTCCAATTGATGGACCCACCGGCTGGTAATCCGCGCGGGTCAGGCAGCACCACGAAGGCGGGTAAGTTTTCATTCTCAGAACCCAGTCCATAGCTCAGCCAGGCCCCCATGCTGGGGAAGCCATTCAGCGTGAAGCCGCTGTTCATCTGGAAGGTCGCCGGCGTGTGGTTGTTGCTCTTGGCGAACATCGAGTGGATGAAGCACAAGTCATCGGCACACCCAGCGAGGTGGGGCAGAAGGTCACTCACCCAGGCGCCACTCTGACCGCGCTGACGGAACGGGTAGACGCTCTTCATCAGCTTCCCAGGCTGACCAAAGAATCCCAAATTCTCACCTCGACCGGTGAGTTCGGTGCCGTGAAGGCGTTCCAGCTCGGGTTTGTAGTCGAAGGTGTCGAGGTGGCTCACACCGCCGCAGCAGAACACTTGCACGATTCTCTTGGCACGGGGGCGGTGGTGCACAGTGGGCACCACCGAAGGGGCACCCAGCGCACGGTCACGAGCCAAAAGCCAAGCCAGCGCGATATTGCCAAGGCCGCCCACGCTGCTGGAGAGGAAGTGGCGACGGTTCAACACAACGGTGTCAGCGGACATAAACAAACTCGGTGGTGTTCAGTAGCACCCAAGCGACATGGGGCAACCCCCGTTCGCGGAGTGTTCGGCGAGCCATTTGAGATTCTTCCACGTCCGGGCTCCGACCTAGGGTCAGCTTCCAGAGTTGGGTGACTGCTTCATCGGGTTGATTGGCCGCCAGAGTCAGCGCCCGACGAGCCAGGTGATCGGCCTGACGCTGGACGAAGCCACTGTTCATCAGTCCCAAGGCCTGCAACGGCGTGGTCGTTACGCCACGGCGCGGAGTCCTCACCGATGGGTCTGGACAATCCAAGGCATCCAGAAGCGGTTCTTTGCCCGAGTTGATGTTCATTCGATACACCGTGCGACGGTTGAACTCTGGAGTCCCTCGATCGACCAGATGGTAGAACGTAGCACCATACTCAGTGGTTGTGAACGGACGGAAACTCGGCCCTCCGACTTGAAAATTAAGCTCACCGCTGACCGCCAGCATGGCATCCCGAATCGTCTCACCTTCGAGTCGTCGGGGCGGAAAGCGCCAGAGAAACACCGCGTCGGCATCGGTGGCCAAGCCATCGCTGCGGGCCTCGGAAGACTGTTGGTAGGTTTCCGAGGAAACGATGAGGCGGTGCAGCGCCTTCTGGCTCCAACCTCGTGCGATGAATTCGCTCGCCAACCAATCGAGCAATTCCGGATGGCTGGGCTTGGTTCCGCTTCGCCCTAAATCACTCGGGGTGCCCACCAATCCCTGGCCGAAGTGATATCCCCAGATTCGGTTCACCAAAACTCGGGCGGGCAGGGGGTTGCGCGGATCGGCCAACCAATGGGCAAAGCGCCGACGGCGATCGGCCTCCGGGGCATCCGGGGCCAAGCCCAGATCCTTGGGCAAGGAATCGAAAGCGGACAAACCAGACGGACTCACAATGTCTCCGGGCGATTTCACATCACCGCGCCGCAGAATCCGTGTCGGGGTCGGTTGCTCACGACGGCCCGCGTAGACGAAGCCGGCCGGTTTCTCCTCGGCCTGCAAGCGACGCTGGGCTTCCTGGAGGCGTTGCCGGGCCGCATCCCGCTCTCGAACTTCCCGAGGTGTCAGGTACGCCAGCGCTTCGGTCAGCGAGGGCCCACCGCCGCCCTCCCGGAAGACGGACTGTATCTCGAGTGGACCCAGGGCCCGATCGTGGAGGGCCGCCTGCCGGACGCCACCCGTCAGCCACGGTTTCCCGCCGTTCTCATGACGACGGCCAATGGCAATCCGGGCATTTCCAGCGAGGAAGGTCACCAAAGCGGGAACCTCATACGGTTCTCCATACGGTTGACCATTGCGGTAGAGGGCTACTTTTCGGTCTGCAGAATACACCGCCGCCATGTGAACCCAGCCCCCCAGGGCCTCGGATTCTTCTGGGGCTTGGAGATCGCGGGTCCGCAGGAATCCCTCGCTGCCCGCGGCCCATTTGCGGGGTTGCCGTTCGCCGAAGACGAGTGCATCGAAAACCCGACCGTCGGCCTGCTCGAGTGAAAGGGCTGCACCGCCCCCTTGCTGGAGGTCGGAGAGACGAACCCAGACGCTCAGGGTCTTTTCGCGAATATCCCGAGTCAGGGGCATCGACTGGAAGTAGGCTTCGGGCTTCGGAAGTTCCAAGACGCCCGCGGTGATCTGAGCACTGCCATGGAGTTTACCCGTCACCTCAGCGGTTTCTAATCGGCTGAAATTCCACTGAAATCGGGGTAGGGGAGCGATCTCGGTTTGGGTAGCCGCCCGTGGAACTCGCGCAATCGCCTGGGCCTCGATGGAAGCGATTCGGCGCACCTCGGATTCGATTTCGCGACGACCCTGTTCTTTGCGCTGTTCGCGCAGACGGAGATCTTCGGTGCCCTCGATGGATCGATCTCCATGACGGACCCCATCGAAGACCGACTTGATGCGGTAGTAGTCACCGATGGGTATGGGGTCGAACTTGTGATCGTGGCAGCGGGCACAATTGACGGTGAGTCCCAGGAAGGTTTGCCCAACGACGCTGACCAGATCATCCATTTCCTCTTCCCGGGTGATGGCCCGTTGCGTGGCATTGGCTTGCGAATTGCCCGCCTGATCCCAAGGCCCCGAAACCAGCATGCTCGAAGCGATGACTCCCTCCGAGGTCACCGGTTCCAATACATCGCCCGCCACCTGCTCCCGCATGAAGCGGTCGTAGGGAAGGTCTGCATTAAAACTACGGATGACGTAGTCGCGAAACGGCCATGCGTGATCCCTCGGACGGTCGTACTCGAAGCCCTGGCTTTCGGTGTAGCGGACCACGTCCAACCAATGCCGGGCCCAGCGTTCTCCGTAGCGCGGCGAAGCCAGGAGGCGCTCTACCAGAGCCTCATACCGCGGGCGTGACGGATCCCTCTCAAACTCCGCCACAAGCTGGGGTTCTGGAGGTAACCCCACGAGGTCCCAATGCAGGCGACGGATGAGATCGCGCGGGGAGGCCGGAGGATTCGGTGCCAGCCCTTGGGTCTTCAAAGCGGACCGGATGAAGGCGTCCACCGGGTGATCACCCACGGGAACCGCAGGCCGGGTGAGAGCTCGGAAAGACCAGTGATTCGTCGCGGGCCTCGCTGCCGCCAAGGGCTGATTTTCGGCAGCCGCCACCGGAGCCACAACGATCAGAATCGCAACGACTCCGACAATGCC
>JBDKKQ010000003.1:0-4076 GCA_039796015.1 Verrucomicrobiota bacterium | reverse complement strand
ATGACCGACACCATGCCATATCCAGGACCACTGGTGCTGAGTGCATAAGAATCGACCGCCGTGTCTTCGTCGGTGATTTCTACGACGGATAAGACTCCCACGTTGGCGCGTTTCTGAGGGTCTGCGATGTATTGGCCCGCAATTTTTGGATTTTCGACAAACGTGTCCACTACCGCCGTCAGGCTGTTGACCAACTGATCCCACTTGGTCTTCTCATCGGCCGGGCTCGACGGGCACAAGTCCAACACAGTCTTGAGATCCTCTCGATCTGCGATCCCGCGCAGGACATTCATCTGAACATATTCGCGACCTGGGAATTCACCCTTAAACTCGCCTTTGAGAACGAGAGCACCGCTAGATCCGACATTGGGATCAAAAAACACCCGTGTGGCCAAATGAGGCGGGAGGTTCGGAAAATAGGTGAGACCTTGGTTGGCCTCGGCCAGCACGCCTGAGGGCAGTTTATCCAACCCGACCGACGTCAGTGTCGCCACCTTGCGACGAGTGGGATCCACGAGAACCACGCTGGGCTTCTTGACGTTGAAGTTCGTGGCAATGGATTGCTGGTAGAGGATCTGGGCACTGGATTGACCACGGATCGCAGGCAGTCCGTTCACCGGAGTGGTAAGGGTTTGTCCAGGCTGAATCACCGCAGGAATAGAAGGCCAAACGGGTCGATAGGTGATAGAAAGAGCCGTGGTCGTCTTTTCGGCAGGAGCCCCGACATAGGTTCCGGCAACAGATCCTGGGACTCGCAAGTAGGGAACAATAGTCCCCACCGGAATAGACGGTAAATTGGGCCAAGCGAACCCGTCCAAGGTCTTATAATAGAACCGCATGGAGAAGCTGTTGGTGTCGGAAGCCCGTGCCGCCAAGAAAGGGGGGCGACCCACAAACTGGACTGAAGTCCCATCCACGGACTGACTCGTTAGCGCCAAAGGAGCCTGAGTCACCTCGGTGCCGTTGTTCCGGACCTGAAGGTTGAGGGTCAACCGATTGGTCTGGTTCATGCCTACATCGATCAGATCGAAGGAGTAGTTGCTCGCCGCGCTCTCGGCCGATGGAGGCTCACCCGTCAACAGGAAGCCCTTCGAATCGATGTCGGCTCGCAACCATGCAGGCAGCGGTGTAGAACCCGGCTTCAGGATAAACGCCTCGGCCCTGCGTGACGCATGGAGGTAATATTTGAAAGGACGCCCTGAAATTGCGGTAGCCGCCGGCAGGGCTTCAAAGGCCCGCGTTGTGGAGTTGTAGCGGCCGGATTGCAAATTGGGTTCCAAGTGCAAACCGCGATAGACCCAGAACGACTCCTTGCGGTCGCGGATGCTGAACGACTGATAGTGCTTGAACGGACCCGTTCCATCACGGGCTTGATTCCAGTTGACCGGCAGATTGCCTTGGTTGGCTCCCAAGACCGTCTCCTGGTTGTAGTTGACCAAGCCAACGCCCTCGCCCTCGGTCGGAGCCTGCATCAAGGGCAACGGCATCGGTGCCTGAAGAATTTTGCCCGCCTCGACGACGTAGTCGAAGAGCAAGGCAGCTTCGGGTTTTTCACGCAGCACTTTGAATACAGCCATGCTCGGACGTCCATCGCTACCATAGTGGTCGACGAGCACATACGGCAGGGATGAGAAGTTGCCACCACTGATGATGTTCAAGTCATCCCGCAAGGCGTAACCCTGACCACCAATCATCAAGGCGTGTTCCTCGTTAGGATTGTAGCCAACCGCCCTCGGATCGTTTTCAAAGTAGATGCTCCCTTTGGCTTCCAAGCTGGCCAACCCGCCGGTGCCGGCATTGCTTGCCAAGACGATCTCACGCGGAGACGAAGGAAATTGAAGGGTGTAGCGACCCATCACCGACGGCCAACTGGGGACAGAGATCCCATTCCTCTGCAAGACGACGTCTCGACGGAACCACCAAACCTCTAGTGAATTGGTTCCGGGAATGGCGTTCACCGGGATAATCGCGCCCGCGTTGGCGGCATCAAAACCCTCCGAAAACGGATTCTTGTAAGCTCCCGGGTGATAGGAGGTGCCATTTCGTATATAGCCAGCCAGGTAGTTGGTACTGGATCCGGCACCCAACTCACCCTCCGGTGCGGTGATGCGTTGGCCGACATCCACGGTTTGAGCAACCACCCGCGGCGCTTCCGCCTGTCTGGGGAACGTCAGGGTCAGATTGGTCGGATTCCAAGTGTTCAAGTTGGTGGCCACTGAGCCCACCCAGGTCGAAGATTTCAGGTTGGAATCCAGCCAGGAGAACACCCGCTCAAAATAGATCCGTTCACCCTTGCTGTAGCGAACCAGTGTCCGGTGGGCGGGATAGGCTGGAGTGAGGTACGTGTAGAATAGGAGATCGGGATCCAAGAAGGCCCGTGGTTGATCGAGGGGATCTTGGTAAAGCAGCAAGGGCGTGCCGCTGGCATCCATCAGCACGGCGGAGCTCTTGGCCTCCTCTTTAGTGGCCACTTGGGGCCGGATGTAATGGCTGTATCGTGCCAAGTCGACCGGCCATCTCAGATAGTATCGGGCCAATACCCGCGGCCACATTAACCCCTCGATGCCAGGATCCATCCAGTACACGAGGAGGTCGTTCTGGTTCTTGGTCTCTCGTGCGGCATACAATTCCTCGGGAAGAGACGGATTGCTCGAAGTAGATTCATAGAACCGATCCCCGATCTGGGTCTGAGGCCTCGGATACAACGCCGAAAAGTCGCGAGAAATATCTGAGAAGGCTGGAATACGATCACCCAATTCGACGGTGATATCCTGAGGTCGCGGTTGTTGCAGGACGTCCACAATTTCGTATCCCAAATGCTTGCGGCTAGCACCATCGGCATTCGAGTCCCCGAGGATCTCCACGAAGACGCGACCTTCCCTGTTGTAGGCTAGGATCTGGGAAGTGGTCCGTTCAAACCAAAGAGTGCGTTTCTCGTCCAACGTACGTTCACCTTCATTCTTGGGATCGGCGATTTGAGAAGCCGACGCATAGGCCACATCCACCCGTTCGGGGACCTGATCGTTGTAAACCACCTTAATGTCGGAAACACGATTGCCGGGCACATCCACTGGCTTACCCATCTTGGCAAAATCACCCTGGGTCCAGTAAATCACTCGAGAAGGCTTAGAAAGCGAACCCGAAACGAGAACCTTCTGTTGGAAGGTGGAGTACCAAAGCCCGGTTTCCTGATACGCGGTCCCCGCAGGTTGAGCAGAGAGGCCTGAGATTCTCCTCCAAGTAATAGCTACAGACCCAGGCTTGGTCGCGAATACCACACGCGCATTGGGGCTCCAGTAGTAGGGTGCTCCGACATGTTTATTGGTCGAATAGGGCTCAGCACTCCAATAATCTTCTTTGCGAACGGCCGGGTTGCGTGATGACAGCAACACCCCGTTCTCGTCGGTGTCCGGCACCGGAATGATGGAACCAAACAGGAAATTGACACCCCGACTCACGATAGGGCTGCCCACCCGGGCACGAAGCAGAATATGGGTGGGGGTGCTACCTCCCAAACGCGGCAAGTCCAGAGCAACAGCATTGGCGGCCAAGCTCAAGTTGGTGCGCAGCTGCGCCGAAGCCACCGGTCTGACGCCGGATCCAAAGAAAATGGCCGATTGAAACTGCCGGAGCGTAGCGCCTCCGGAAGGCAACGGAGGCAACTGGGTTCCCTCCCGCGGGGCCCTGCCGTCCGATCCGAGCAGGGTATTGACCACGCTGGAGACGGGTACACCTCTTCTCGAGGAGAGGTTGAAGGTGGTCAGGTCGGGACGAAGCTCAGCGGGCCCCGCGATCGATTGGGCCTGCACCCCAGAGGCCCAGAAGGTCACCACCAGGGAGTAAAGCAAGAGGAGACGGTTGTGCATGGCTTGAGAATCCTGAAATTGCCAACAACGTTCACATCAGCGGATCCGCATGATGTAAGCCAGAACATAGAAGGGAGGCAGCTTGTCGATGGCATTACCGCTTCCGGTGCTGGCTGAAGTCACGTTGAAGGTGTGATTGTGGTTACCGTCTGTAGATATCGCTGATCGATTCACCCAATAACTGCCGGCGCGGTCTGATGTTCGGAATGT
>JBDKKQ010000002.1:0-3251 GCA_039796015.1 Verrucomicrobiota bacterium | reverse complement strand
CCCGGGCGAAGCCCGAGGAGGGAACCCTTCCCTTTCTCGGGCCTTGATCACCCAGCGACCAAAGAATTAGCAACCAAGGCCGTCGACTAGGACGCGGATTGGGGTTGGGCGCGACTGGCCGTGGTGTGCTCTCGCGGAACAAGAAACAGCCAGCACGACCCGTCCAATTACTTCGTTTCGGCTGAGGCACCTCTTGGGCACCTCTTGGGCACGACCCCGTACCTCTTGGGCACGACCGCGTTGAAGGAAACCCCAATCTGGAATCTTAGAATCGGGTGTCTGCCTTCTTGAGGTTCAGTTCCCGGATCCAAATGTTGCGGTAGCGCACGTCGTGGCCCTCGTTCTGAAGCTTGAGCCCGCCGGGGGAATCTGTGATCCCCTTGCCACCATCATTGCCGCCATCGATTCCGGAGTTAGCCCCACCCCAGATTTGCTGGATGGTAATGTTGGTGTGAACGAGTTGACCGTTGAAGTACATGGAGACCAAGGGCTTCTCGACAAGCTTGCCCTCCTTGAAGCGGGCGGCTCGGAAGTTGATGTCGTAGGCGTTCCACTTTCCGGTGCCATTGTAGGCGTGGTAAGGGGAGGGCGTTTCATTAATCACCGCGGCCATGCCGTGCGGGGTCTTGTCGCCATCGAGCACCTGAATCTCGTAACGGTTCTGCAAGTACACGCCGCTGTTTCCGTTGGGTTTTGCGATCCGGAACTCCACGTGCAGGCGGAAATCACGAAATTCTTGAACGGTCACCAAATCGGCCGTGCCGAACTTGCCGCCGTCGGAGACCCGGTCATCGGTCATCATCACTGTGCCGCCATCCACGGGATCTTCGACGATGGGCCACTTGATCGGCAGCGAGGACTTGAAGCCGGGTCCCTTCCAGTAGGTCCACTTGGAATGGAGCATTTCCTTGGACCCATCAAAGAGCACTTGGGAGCCTTTCTCTGGTTTGGCTCCGACACCGACATGGGGCGAGGCGGCCCAGGCACCGGCAGTCGAGGCGAAGGTGAGGGCGAGGACAGTGAGGGTCTTTAGGGCATTCATCGCGGGAGGAATTAGTGCGAAACCCTCCGCCGCGAAACAGGCCGGAGTCAACCGAACGATTGAAGGGACACGTCGCAAGGAATCGACGGCGACTTGCGCCCGGCCCGGTTGATCGCACACTGGGCCTTGTCATGGGTGATTTTTCGGAGGCTGCGCTAGTGCTGCTGGGACACGGGTCGACGGTGAACGCCGATTCGGCGGCCCCGACTCATCAACATGCCGATGAACTGCGCCGGCGCGGGATTTTCGCCCAGGTGCTAACCGGCTTCTGGAAGGAGCACCCGGCTTTTTCCGGGGTGCTGCGCGGAGTCTATGCTCCGCGGGTGTTCGTGGTTCCGTTATTCATCAGCGAGGGCTACTTCACCGAAGAGGTGATTCCGCGCGAACTCGGTTTGGCCGAGCGCGGTCAGACGCTCTTCCCGAAGATCCAACAGAAGAATGGTCGCCAAATTCATTACTGCGGCCCCGTGGGTACCCACGCTCGCATGACGGAGGTGATCTTGGCTCGGGCCCAAGAGGCAGTGGGTTCGGGGCCGGAGGTTCCTTGCCTGTCCGAGAGTTCTCTGTTCATCGCCGGGCATGGCACGAGCAATAACGAGAACTCGCGACGCGCGATCGAGGACCAGGTGCTGCTTATCCGGAAACGAGGGCTCTACCGGGATGTCCATCCGATCTTCATGGAAGAAGATCCCCGCATCGCCGATGCCTACACGCTGGGTGAAACTAAAAATCTCATCGTGGTGCCCTTCTTCATCAGCGATGGCTTGCACAGCTACGAGGACATCCCGGTAATGTTGGGGGCCTCGGCCGAGTCGGTGCAGGAACGCTTCCAACGCGGGGAGCCCACGTGGACCAATCCTACTTCCCTTCAGGGCAAACGAGTCTGGTACGGTCGCAGCATCGGAACGGCGCCGATGATGGCCGATGTGGTGATGGATCGGGTGCGTGAAAGCGCGGCGTCTATGGGGATGGGTTGAAGCTCGGATGGGGAGAATTGCTTGCCCGATGGGCTTCCCCTTTTGCTTGCGGCCTCGGGTGGTCTAACATCTCCCCGGTATGAAGTGGTTTCCTTGGTTGACGTCGGCATTCCTCGCCGCAGCCCTCGCTCTGGGTTTGCTTGGCTGCAAGCCACAGGCCCCTGCTGCGACGGTGGGTGGGTCTTCGGTTGAAGAAACACCCCGAGAGTATTCGGTCCGCGGAGTGGTGCGGCGGGTGGAGCCTGAGCGGCGTTCGGTGGTGGTGAAGCACGAGGAGATTCCCGGTTTCATGCCGGCCATGACCATGCCCTTCGATGTGAAGGAGGCGAAGGAACTCCAGGGGCTAAAACCCGGTGACCGAATCGGTTTCCGCATGCTGATTACCACCAATGATGGCTGGATCGACCGTATCCAGGTTTTCGGCTCCGACACCAATGCCGTGGCTACGCCTCCGCCGGTGCGGGTCTCTTCTTCGGTGCCTTTGCTGGAGGCAGGATCGTTGCTGCCGGACTACACGCTGACCAATGAGTTGGGGAGGGTGATTCGGTTGTCGGAGTTTCGGGGGCAAGTGTTGGCCTTCACGTTCATTTTCACTCGTTGCCCTTATCCTGATTTCTGTCCGCGGATGACGGACCTTTTTGCCGGAGTGCAGAAAAACTTGGCAGGCCAGTCCGATGCGCCGAAGAACGTGAAGTTTCTGTCGATCTCGTTCGACCCGGAACACGACAGTCCGGAACTCCTCCGAGCTTATGGGGAGCGCTACAATTACAATCCATCTCGTTGGACGTTGGCGACGGGTGCCTGGGATCAACTCGAACCGCTGACCGGCCATTTTGGTCTGCTCTTTGGGCGTGATGTGCCACCCGAGAAGATGGAGCACAATTTGCGGACTGTGGTGGTTCGGCCTTCGGGGAAGATTCAGGCGATCCTTCCGAGCAATGAGTGGCAGTCGGAAGATCTGATCCGGGAAATTCGTGCGGCGGCTGCGGCGGAACCGACGACTCGGGCTCAGGGACGGTAAGCGCTGGATGCACCAGGGTGCGGGTAAACTTCCGCTGAAGCCGGACGGGATTGGGAGCCGGGGAGGTCGTGGGTCCGGGTGGTTTCAGGCGGGGCTGGCTCTTCGGTGGATGCTCCGCGGGATCAATCCTGCGCTCGCAGGGAGACTCGTTGAGTGATGCTTTCGCGCTGCGCGCGAGGGGTTTTATTGCTTTCGCACTGCGCGCGAGGGG
>JBDKKQ010000001.1:0-3318 GCA_039796015.1 Verrucomicrobiota bacterium | reverse complement strand
ATCACCTCGATCTGGGCGCCCTTTTTCAACTCATCGGCACTCGGAACCTTGATGATGTCGCTGGTAACGCTGCTGGGCAGCGGCGGCGCGACTTGCGGCTTCACAGTCAACAAGTCCACCTCAAAGATCAGCGCCGAATGGGGCGGGATCTTCGGCGGAGAACCGTTCTGTCCGTAAGCCAGTTCCGAAGGAATCACGAACTGGTACTTCGAACCCACCGTCATGAGCTGCAACCCTTCGGTCCATCCCTTGATCACCCGGCTCAAACCAAAGCTAGCTGGCTGTCCGCGAGTGTAGGAACTGTCGAACTCGGTCCCATCGACCAGCGTTCCGCGGTAATGCACCTCGACGACATCGTCGCCCTTGGCCTTAGCGCCCTCAGCCGCCTTGAGCACCTTGTACTGCAAACCACTGGCCGTAACCTTGACGCCTTCCTTGGCCTTGTTGGCCGTCAGGAATGCCTCACCCACCACCTTGGCCTTCTCACCGTCTTCCTTGCGCTTTTCCTCTGATTTTTTGCGAATCTCGGTGCTGTAGTTCCGCAAGATAACATTGGCCTCACCATCGGTGATTACCGTCGGCTTGCCTCGGAGCGCCTCTGAGAACGCCTTGATGACAATCTCGGTATCGTGCTCGTAGTTGCCGCGCGACAACTGGCGCTTGATGTCTCCAGCCAAGAGCACACCCATGGCGTAGCTGTGCTTCTCGAGATCGGTCTTAAACTTGCCGGCCCCGGGATCGGCAGCCGGTGCGTTGGTGGAAGCGCCTGAAGCGGGGGCTGAAGGCACCTTGACGGCGTTGTTCTGCCCCAGCACTGAACCGGCCAGAACGCCGGACAATAGGAAGATAGAAAGTGTTTTCATTGTCAGCCTGCATACTCCACCCCGTGCTCAACGGCGTACTTCGGGGCAGTCGTGGCCCGAGGAATTACCAACCCCTTCTCGGAAAGTCGAGCCTAGGCCGCAGCGGTGGGGCTTCATGGAGGTGATACCCGAGCGAATGAAAAGCGGGGCGAGAGGATTGAGGCTCGAAAGCCCTTTTCACAATCCCCTCCGGCGATGGAATTCATTCACACCCAACGGTCCCTCCAGCGGCAGCGGGACCGCGCCGGAGCGAGCATTGAAGGCAAACACCCACCCACCCCTCGCGCGCGGCGCGAAAACCCCATCCTTCCGCGCCTTCCTGCGAGCTCCAGACGCCGGGTCAGGAGACCCGGCCTACAGGGGGCTTACCGGTGAAGCGGTGCCTTGCAGGCAAGGCGCGCACCGCGGAGCCAGCCCCGGGAATGCAGCACAGACATTCATCGACCACAAGATGGCTCGAACCGGAGCCTAGGACGGTTTGCCTTGGCCACAGCATCGACGAAGCTCAGCGTTGCCACTGATGACAGACCTCAGGCCCATCCAAAACGGTCCGGGAATAGCAAGGGTGAGTCATTATCATCCTGGTCTAGCGACTTGGCTTCGTTGGCCCACGCTACTGTGCCTGTTGGCTGGCTGGCTGCCGATTTTGTCGGAACCCGTCGAGGTTGTTCCAGGCAAGGACCGCACCTTCCGGGCTGGAGTCACCTACCTAGTCGCGGGACCGGTCCGCTTGGAAGGCTCTGTGCGCTTTGAGGCCGGCTGCGTGCTGAAGTTCCAGCCAGGGCGTGCAGCGGGGTTGGAGTTGGGGAAAGACGCCCGGATTTCCTGGCAAGCCACACCCGAGGCACCCATCGTGTTCACGGCCTCCGACGACGATTCGGTGGGAGAACTCGTACCGGGATCAACAGGCAAACCTTCCTCAGGCCCCTACGCGGACGTCGCCTTGTCGGTCCATGGCGCACGCCTTGAGTCAGGGCAGTCCCGCTGGAATGATTTCCGCATCTCCCACGCCCGGGTGGCCCTGCGTTGGACCGAAACGACCGCCGCGCTGTGGCATTTCCAGGTGCAGCATTGCCAGGTCGGTATCGAATCCATCGCCAGCACCCTGTCGCTGCGCAACGGCCTCTTCCATCGGGTCAAGGCACCCTTCAGCGACCTCAGATCGAGCCGGGTCAATGGCCAGCAACTCACCATCGCCCGTGCCGAGGTCCTCAACCGCAAACCGGTGGACTCCACCCTCGAATTGCTGCGCTGCGTGATTGGGGAAGTGGCCGATGTGCAGGGCTACACCCATGCCTCGACCGAGGGTAACCCCAATGCCGTCATTCCGATCTCGATCACCGATGCCTTTGTTGAGGCCGCGGGTTCGCTCTACCTGCCCCCGGGCAGCCGTCGGATCCGCCCTGGGTTCGGCCACGGCCTGCTGGACCCCGAATTGGCCGTGGCTCTTCCAGCCATGACTGTCCTTCCCCCAGAACGGCTGCCACCCCTCGTCACCCAAACTCTCTACCTGACACCCCGTGCCATCCGGGACCAAGCACTGCCGGAAGCCGGGGGCCTCAACCCTATCAAACTGGGGTTCCATCACTGGCCCATCGACTACTGGGTTGAAGGGACAGCCGTCAGCAATGCTGTGGTGACGCTGGCGGCGGCGACGGTGCTTCACGAAACTTCAGGCCGGGGATTCCGCTGGCTCGGTTCGGGCTCGCTGAGGCGCGAAACAGAGGTACCGCAATCGACGGCCGCTCCAAAAAAACGCCCAGTCCCCGGCCGCGGTGATCGGGACAACGACGGGCGCAGCGACTTGGACGAATTCCTCGACGGGACCGATCCGGACAACCGCTTCAGCGCCCAGCCCCGCGTTCTCGCTTCCTTCGGATTCGATACCGACCGCTTCGAGTCCGGGGACGGCGCGATGCCCCTGCCTGGATCCTCCGCTTCGCGCGAACCCTCCTTCGACCGCAGCGCGGCGGGGTTTCACCGTTCCGGGCAGGTGCTGCTCTACCCACTGATCTGGAACCGCGACGGAGTCACCCGCACCAATCTTCAGCCACTCCATGGATCGATCGCTCTCGACTACTCCCCCGATTGGTTCCACGGCGCCACCAACGACGCTCCCGGTACCGACTGCGTCCTGTTGGAGACCCCGGGATTGCGTGTGAGCATCGATGCCTCCGGCCGCCGACTGGGACTCACTCGGATCTCCGAGAACTTCCAGCAAACCCTCTGGTCGCCGCTGCCCTGGTCGGCCACTCAGTCCCGTCCTTTCACGGGACGGACCAACTGGACCCTGCGCCTCTCGTTCAGCGCAGACACCTTCGAGCAGCTCCCTCGGGAATCCCACTCACGTCCGCCCAGCCCTCGTAATGAGCTCAACACCTTCAGCCTGGGCAACGCCCTCGACGGTCAATCCCCCGCGCTCGGCCGACTGGACCGAGTCCTCCTGCGCAACCAC